>NZ_LQXP01000038.1:0-37630 GCF_003268405.1 Acinetobacter sp. CFCC 11171
ATAGCCACGTATAATACATTAAGGATTTTTCAGGTCAATAACTTTATGAAAAACTGTGCATCGTTTGCATAAAATAAAAACAATTTGTTTGAAAATTGGAATATTTTTGCAGGTCAAAGGCTTCCATTTTGATGAAATCATGCAATTCAGGCGGTTTCAGCAACTTTGCGACACAAGAACTTGAACAAATACAGGCTATACTAAGACCAGTTGAACCTTTTTTGAATTTGGGAGAGCCGTTTTGAGTTTAGAACAGCAATTAATTGAGCGTCTACAGACATTAGCGCCTACACATCTTGAAGTGGTGAATGAGTCCGCAGGTCATGGTGGTTATTTCCCAGGTAAAGAGTCGCATTTTAAAGCGGTGATCGTGAGTGAGGCTTTTACAGGCTTGCGTTTGGTGCAACGTCATCAAAAAGTCTATGCCGCAGCCGGTGATTTACTTAGTCCGGGGCAAATTCATGCCTTGGCCATTCATGCGTTTTTACCTGAAGAATGGAAAGGTCAAGACACCACTAGCCCTGAATGTGCGCATGCACCTAAGTCATCTTAAGGTGAGCCATGGAAACGCAATTAATCATTAAAATCATTCATATGTGTGGCGTGGCTTTAGGCTGTGCTGCCATTTTCATTCGTGCTTTTACACTATTCAAAGGGACGCAGGGCAATTTACCGAATCCAGCAGGTCGTAAGTTTTTTGTTGCATTGCAACATGGCTCAATGATGCTAATTGCCGTAACAGGAATTATCTTATTGTTTATGAAGAACTTTGACGTGCAGCCATGGTTCTATGCCAAAGTTGTACTGTTTTTGGCCTTGCTGTCTTCTTTATCTAAAGCGTATAAAAAAGATGACAGTGTTTTATTGGTTCAGCGCCGTGCGGGCTTATTTATTGCAGCTGTTGCACTTATTTTCATCATTACATTGGTTATAATCAAACCAGTTTTTGGATAAATGGCTTATCCACATGGCCGATTTCAAGGCTTGAGTAGAAAAACAAAGATTAGAGGGTTTTGAATGCGTACGCGTGTGGTATTTAACCAAAAAGGTGGTGTGGGGAAATCGAGTATTACGGTCAATTTAGCTGCGATAAGCGCGCACCAAGGTTTAAAAACTTTGGTGATTGACCTCGACCCTCAAGCCAATTCAAGTCAATATTTGTTGGGGGATGATGCGACCTACTCAGCAGATAAGCCCGCACTTGAACCCAATATTGAAAATTATTTTGAAGAAGTCTTGGGGACGCAACAAAGTAAAGGTTTGTTGGGAAATGCCATTGGTTCGATTTTAAAAAATCGTACTAAAGGTCTAGAAAGCTATGTACATCAATCACCGTTTAAAAATTTAGATGTAATTCCTGCAAGCCCAAATTTGGGTGCGTTGGCACATGCCTTAGAATCTAAGCATAAAATTTACAAACTGCGTGATGCTTTGCAGCAGATGAGCGGTCAATATGATCGAGTGTTTATTGATACACCGCCGGCCTTTAACTTTTTTACTTTATCTGCGTTGATTGCGGCAGATCGCGTGCTGATTCCATTTGACTGTGACGTGTTTTCAAAACGAGCTTTACAGACCCTAATCGAAAATGTGTTGGAAACGCAGGATGATCATAATGATCGTTTGGAAATTGAAGGCATTGTGGTCAATCAATTTCAAGCACAGGCGAAGTTACCACGTGAAGTTGTACAACAACTCAAAGATGAAGGTCTTCCTGTCTTGGAGAGCATGTTACCGCCTTCGGTGCTGATGAAAGAATCTCATCATAAAAATCAACCTTTAATCCATTTGGCTGCAGATCATAAATTGACGCAAGCCTATCAATCATTGTTCAATGAAATTGAGCAAAAGTAGTATCGAGAAAAGTATGAATGCACTTAAATGTGGTCTAGTTGCTTTCACTGCTGTTGTATTGGGTGCATGTGCAAGTACGCCTAAACCAAGCTATGTTTCACCTACACAGTATCAGTCTTTGAGTTGCCAACAATTGCAAAGCGAATACAACCGGATCCACGACTATATTCAAAATGGTGTAGAAACACCGAAGCGCACAGGCGTTGGTGTCGGTGTTGGCCTCGGTGGTGGCTGGGGCAGCCGTGGAGGTTGGGGAATTGGTCCGAGTATTTCGGTCAATATGGGACAATCTTCAAATACCAAAGGTACCGAACTTTCACGCGTTCTAGGTGAGCAAGAAGCGATTGTACAGGCAGCAAAATTTAAAGGTTGTCCGATTATCGTTCGCGCAAATTCGGCTACCGCAGCAAAATCATAAACGGATCATGAGCAGGGGCTCAGGCCTGTGCTATGAGAAAAGTGTAATAAAATTTGTCAGTAGGCGAGGCGTCTACTGGCATTTTTTTTGAGTCAAATAAACTTCACTATTTAGAGCCAATAAAATATTTAAATCTATGAAAAAATTAAATTAAATATCATTCGTAAATTTTAATACCTCCTACTGGTCTTGAACATTCAGCGTGAGTGCATTGACTTGTACAAGGATAAAACTGACCTAGCGCGTACTTGTTTTTTTAAATTCATTTCGGCTAAGGTGTGCGCTTTGAAACATTGTCTGGATATTTATGATTGAGAGTTGGCTGTTTGTATTGGCAATGATTGCGGTGATGATGACGCCGGGACCTAGCAATGCACTAATGGCAAGCTCTGCACATCAACAAGGCATTGCAAAGACGTGCATGCTGATTCCTGCAGAATTATTGGGCTATTTCTATGCCATTAATTTATGGGCGTTGATTATTCATTTAAGCGCTCCAGTGTGGCCGAATTTAATTCACTTGCTACATTTTCTCAGTATTGCCTATGTTTTATGGTTGGCTTTTCATTTGTGGAAATCGACGCATTTACATCAGTACAATCAAAAACATCCTTCAATTCAACCACGTGAATTATTCATTTCCTCGTTAAAAAATCCGAAAGCGTTACTTTTTGCTGCAGGTATTTTCCCGATTGAAACTTGGGTAAGCCCATTAAATTTTATTTTGGTTTTCGCTGTATTTAGCGTGGTTTTGCTGCCGGTTGCGTTGTTTTGGATGTCATTTGGACGGACGATTTTGGCTGGTAAGACCCAAAAAATTAAGGCCGATCTTCTGTATAAAGGGTCGGCCCTGATGCTGATTTTATGTATGTTTCCCGTGGTTTTGCGCTTTTTTGCTTAAAGGCATTCACCACATCAGTTTATTTCTTTAATTTTGCTCGAATAAAACCAATTACACCCGGTAAAACACTAATAATAATGATGCCGAAGATCAGATGGGTGAAGTTATCTTTCACGATGGGCATATTGCCAAATAAATAACCCAAAGTGATAAATGAGCCAACCCAGCAAATCGCACCAATCATGTTAAAAGTCAGGAAGTACTTGTAGTTCATGCTGCCTGCACCTGCGACAAAAGGCGCGAAGGTTCGTGCAAAAGGAATAAAGCGGGCAAAAATAATGGTTTTACCACCATGTTTTTCAAAGAATTTTTGCGTATTCACCAAATGTTGACGGTTAATGAAGCGTGATTCAATTTCAAAGACACGTGGGCCAATATATTTACCAATATGGTAGTTCAGCGTGTCGCCCAAGACTGCCGCGATAAACAGCAAAATCACCAAAACCCACGGATCCATGGCACCTGTTGACGCAGCGAGGGCGCCTGCTGCAAACAGAAGACTGTCACCGGGTAAAAAGGGCATGACCACTAAACCGGTTTCAACAAAAATAATCAGGAACAGAATTGCATAAATCCATACGCCATAATTGGTAATGAACTCGAGTAAATGGTCATCAACATGTAGTATAAAATCAATCAGTTCCATGGGGCTTATATGCGTAAAATAGTGGTCTGATGCTATCAGTCTGGGGCAGCAAAGTCAGTATTAAAACGTAATTAATTATCAGTAAAATCGTTCTATATATGGAATGATGAGTATTATAAAAGCATATTTAAAGAGAATAAGAAACGACCTAATCTAAGCACATCTTTTGAACAGTATTAAGAATAGGTTTCAGTATGTTTAATCCAAATCTAGTGGTGAAAAATCTGAGTCAACAGCCGCAAATCAATGCAGTGATCAGTCTCGTTGCACGTATATTAATGGCTTATATTTTTATTGTGGCAGGTTGGGGGAAAATTACGGCTTACACTGCAACAGCAGGTTATATGGAGTCAATGGGTGTGCCAGCTGGACTTCTTCCGATTACTATCTTAGTCGAGTTGGGTGGTGGCTTAGCTTTATTGTTTGGTTTTCAAGCGCGTTTTGCGGCATTGGGTCTAACCGTATTTAGTTTAATCACTGCATTTTTATTCCATGGTGGTGCTGAAGATGGCATTAACTTTATGAAAAACTTGGCGATGTCTGGCGGCTTATTATTTCTCATGCTGCATGGTGCTGGTAAATTCAGTTTTGATCATTGGATTGAAAAATCAAAATAAAGCGGTTATGAGTCCGAGCATCCATCAAAGCGGCGTTCTGCCGCTTTTTTCATGTCTACCGCTGATTGAAAGCGGATGGGTAAAGTCCTGAAATGTGTTGTAAAAAACACCGTTTGGCTTGGGATTTTTGCCCCTGTCCGAATAGTGTGCGAAAGTCCAAGAAAAATGTTAGAATACGGCGCTTATATTCGTTGCCTGCATAGTTGTTTGCCATGACTACCAATACCCAAATTACTGAAGACCGTATCCTGATTTTGGATTTCGGTTCTCAATATAGTCAGCTTATTGCACGTCGTGTACGTGAAGCTGGTGTTTATTCAGAAATGTACGCATTTGATATGTCTGAAGAAGACATTCGTGCATTTAACCCAAACGGGATCATTCTTTCAGGTGGTCCAGAAAGTGTTCATGAAGAAGGTAGTCCGCGCGCACCACAAGTTGTATTTGAACTTGGTGTACCTGTTTTAGGTATTTGCTATGGTCTACAAACCATGTCAGAACAGCTTGGCGGTAAAGTTGAGCCAGGTACTGTACATGAATTCGGTTATGCAGAAGTTGATATTAAAGTCCGTGATGCTTTAATTGGTGATCTTGAAGATACCAAAGACCAATTAAAAGTATGGATGAGTCATGGCGATAAAGTGACTCAAATTCCTGAAGGTTTCCAAATCACTGCAAGCACACCAAGCTGCCCAGTGGCGATGGTTTCTGATGAAAAACGTCGTTTCTACGGTATCCAATTCCACCCTGAAGTGACACACACTGCGAAAGGTGCTGAGTTATTGTCTAACTTCGTACATGGCGTATGTGGTTGCCGTAACTTGTGGAACTCAGAAAACATCATCGATCTTCGCGTAGAACAACTTCGTGAGCAAATTGGTGATCAAAAAGTTCTATTGGGTCTTTCAGGCGGCGTCGATTCATCTGTTGTAGCTGCACTTTTACACCGTGCGATTGGCGACCAATTGACTTGTGTATTCGTAGATAACGGTTTACTTCGTTTGAACGAAGGCGAGCAAGTGATGGACATGTTTGCGAAAAACATGGGTATCCGCGTGATTCGTGCTGACGCTGAAAATCGCTTCTTAACAGCACTTGCTGGTGAAGTTGATCCAGAGAAAAAACGTAAAATCATTGGTCGTGAATTCATTGAAGTTTTTGCTGAAGAAGCACGTAAGCTTGACGGTGTGAACTTCCTTGCTCAAGGTACCATTTACCCAGACGTAATTGAATCTGCAGCAAGCAAACAAGGTAAAGCACACGTGATTAAATCACACCACAACGTAGGTGGTTTACCAGAAGATTTAGCATTCGAATTGGTTGAGCCAATCCGTGATTTGTTCAAAGACGAAGTACGCCGTTTAGGTACAACTCTTGGTCTTCCATTTGAAATGCTTTACCGTCATCCATTCCCAGGCCCGGGTCTAGGTGTACGTATTCTTGGTGAAGTGAAAAAAGAATATGCTGACATCCTTCGTCTAGCAGATGACATCTTCATGCAAGAACTTCGCGCTAGTGGCTGGTATGACAAAACTGCGCAAGCATTTGCTGTATTCCAACCTGTGAAATCTGTGGGTGTCGTAGGTGATGGCCGTCGTTATGCATGGGTAATCGCGCTTCGTGCTGTAGAAACTGTGGACTTTATGACTGCACGTTTTGCACACCTTCCTTATGATCTTGTAGACAAGATTTCGACTCGTATCATGAATGAAATTGCAGAAGTTTCTCGTGTTGTTTATGACGTATCGTCTAAACCACCTGCAACTATTGAATGGGAGTAAAACTGGGGTTTCACGAAGCACTGCTTCGTGCCAGTTTTACGCCAAGAGCTACGCTCGCGGCAGTGAGGGATTTCAAGAAGCGAAGCTTCTTGCCTAAATTACGCCGAAAGCTATGCTCGCGGCTATTTAGGGAAACCTAGATATTTCTAAGAAAAAAGGACGCTTCGGCGTCCTTTTTTATATCTCAACATTCTATTTATAAACAATTGACCAACTACTATCGCTTTCATTATTCGGTTCAGCTTTAGGCTTCACTTTATGGGTAAAGCTTTGCCATGACTTTGTCGATTTACGTTCCGGCTTCATGCTTGAATCATAGCGCTCTACACGGTTACGGCCATTTTCTTTTGCCTGATACAGCGCAATATCCGCTTGCTTAATCAGTTCAGTTAAATTTTGTTTATGTGATTTAAGCTGTGAAACACCAATGGAGACGGTAAATTGGATCGGGTGATTTGCGACATTCAGCAATGATTGATTTTGAAGCGTTAAACGAATACGTTCCGCGATCAACATTGCATCTTGTATTTGCGTTTCAGACAGAAGCACAATAAATTCTTCACCACCAAAACGAGCCAAGACATCTTTTTGGCGCATTTCTTTGCGGGTGGTTTCAGCGATACATTGCAGTACCTGATCACCAACATCATGCCCATAATTATCATTAATATGTTTAAAATGATCGACATCAAACATCAATAAGCAAGTGCTTGCAGGCGTTGGCCATTCATGGATACGATGCTCAGCCAATTGAACAAACTGACGACGGTTATATAACTGAGTGAGTTCATCTGTATGCGCTAAATTTTTCAGTGTATGCATATTCCAGTCGTCAAGTAGGGTACGTAAAAAATGACGACGTGCATTGAGCGTATTGTTCCAACTCATATGCAGGCTGATCATCCAAACAGGAATAGACACCACCACAAAAATCAGTGCTTCTTGCCATGATAAAAGCTGACTCACCGCAAAATACACCAATAGCGAAATGAGACCCGAACAATACAAGGCTGGCTTAAATTGTGTTTGTACGCAGACATTGGCAATCAAGATAAAGATCGCTGCACCATAGATATAGGACGAGACCATTGGGCTATTTGAAGCCAGTAATAAGCTAATCCAAATCGCGGTGCTACAGACCGTCCCAATCGGTAAGATCATGTCGAGCACACGAATATCTTTTTTGTATTTAAACAGATAAAAGCTGACCAATAGGGCAGCAATAATCATGGCCACTCGAGAAAGACCTGACCAAAAGAACATGTCTGGGATAATAAAAATGTCAGCAAAGAAATAAAGAAGAAACGTAATCTGCGCCATGTAGTTCACTTGACGTAAATAAGGTAACTGATGGGCATACTGATGTTGTAGAAAATAGTTTCTAAACTGCGTAGGAATACGTGCAAAAGGATCTGCAATGGCTTGTTCAATCTCGGCACGATTGGCAAGATCACACTCAGAAAGTTTCAAAGTATGATTATGATTTTTACGAACTTCCTGAGCAGACGAATTAGTCCGAGAACTCATTCGTACATCAACAGACATGTCCCTTCTCCATAAATGGCTTAGGAAAATTATGAATAAAAAATATACAAAAATATCTACCTGAAACTTGGGATTTTTCGAATGAATGATAAAAAATCGTCTGTTGAATGTTACAAAATATACTATTAACTTGCTGTTTTATAAGTTGATATTTGATTTCTTCCTGCAGATTTTGCTTGGTAAAGTGCCTGATCGGCCATGCGAATTACACTTTGTAGATCACGGTTTTTTTGACCAAATTCGGCAACACCAATTGAAACGGTAAATTTAAGTTTTTGTAGTGTATCAAGTTCTAAATAATCATCGGCTATTGCCCGTCGCAGACGTTCGGCAATATCTTGAGCCTGACGCAGGTGTGTCTGCGGTAAAAGGATAATAAATTCTTCACCACCGAAGCGGGCAATGATGTCTTGGCTACGTAAAGTATGTCGGCACGTTTCGGCAATTTGTTGTAAAACATGATCACCAATATAGTGCCCAAACTGATCATTAATATTTTTAAATTTGTCGACATCAAAAATCAGTAATGAAAGCGGCTGTAACGATTTGGACTGATGATGAATATGATAATTGGCAAGTTGAATAAATTGACGGCGATTGTTTAAGCCAGTCAGCACATCGGTATGCGCCATAATATTGAGCGCTTCACGGTTCAACTGATCGAGTTTACTGTGTAAAAATACAATTCTAGATTTTTGCGTTGAATTCCAACTGATATACAAACTAAATAACAATACGGGCGAATAGATCAAGATAAACAGTTGTAGTTGATGGATATTGCCAGAAATGGCGAAATACACCCCAATCAGTAAAATTAGACTGATACATAGAGAAATGAGCACAGCAGCCTTAAAGCGGATTTGCACACATAAATTGGCTAACACAATAAAAACCAAAGATGCATATAAATAGATCGGCACATCGGGGCTATTGGATAAATTGAGTAGGCTAAACCACAGCGCAGAAGCACCAACGATCGATAGGGGAAGCATCAAGTCAAAGAGTAAAATGCTCTTGCTATTTGTATAAATGCCCCATGTGATGCCCATCATCAGTAAGGTATAGGCCGTTTTTAAGCCTATCGCGAGCAAACCCACATCGGGCAACATAAACCAATCCGCTATGGCATAAGAGAGATAGGCCAATTGTGCAACGATGTTGACTTGGAAAAAGAATTTAAAAAGTTGACGACGATGGTAGTGGAAAAATTCTTGACGAAATTGAGCAGGAACGCGAACAACGGTTCCTTTCAAGGCTTTTTGGATCAGTGCACGTGATTCTTTCTTATACTCATTGATCATGCAAGATTACCGACGGGTGAGCATGGTTTGTATGTAATTTTATGTAACTCAAATAATCTATACCATTTTTATTTAAAATTAAACACGTAATTTCAACGATTTGCGAATTATATGGTATTGTTTGGTCAAAAGTGAGTGTTAATTTATGTTACTTAAATTTACATTTCACGTGATTTGAACAATTAATTTCGCATTGGATATTGTCTAAATAAGCATCGAAAACTGTTATGCTGTATGTCATATTAGGCAACAAAAAAACGATTGTCCTATCTCTGTGATTCAGCGTATTAATGACAGCTGAAGAAGATTGAGTTAATGCAGATATAATGGAAAAAAATGCATAGCTCTAGCCGGTAGTCCTTGCTTCGGCTTAGCCAAATTTAGGGTAAGAATATGACCAATACTAATTACACAGAAATATCTCATTCCGACGATTGTGAAAAATACGTCAATCAGTTCATTCAAGAATTTCCACTGCGCCGTGCTGAAATTGGTCAAGGCACAGTGATTAAACGTGCTTTACCAAGTCGTCATAAACGGATGATTGGTGCATGGTGTTTCCTTGATCATGCCGGTCCAGTGCATTTTCCGCAAGGTGATGGCTTAGATGTCGGTCCACATCCACATATTGGTTTGCAAACGTTTACCTGGATGATTGATGGCACCATGATGCATACCGACAGTTTGGGCACACATCAGTTAATTCAGCCCAAACAAGTCAATCTCATGACAGCGGGTTATGGTATTTCGCATACTGAGGTTGCTCCAGAGTCTGAAACACAAATGCATGCTGCGCAGCTTTGGATTGCATTGCCAGATGACAAAATCAATATGGCGCCCCAGTTTGACCATTACCCAGAGTTGCCTGTGGTGACACAAGACGGGATTGAATTGACGGTATTGGTGGGTGAATTTTTACAGACTAAATCGCCGGTAAAAGTACATAGTGAATTATTGGGTGTCGATCTGCGTAGTTCGGAAAGTCAAAGTACCGTCCTGCCGCTCAATCCAAAATTTGAATATGGCTTTATGGCCCTCGAAGGGACTGCCAGTATCAATGGTCACGAGCTCAATGAAGACAATATGGTGGTACTTGAGCCGGGCTTAACCCAAGTCAAAATTGACCTACATGCAGGTGGCCGTGTTTTATTATTAGGAGGTGAACCTTTTGAATCACCGATTTTGCTGTGGTGGAATTTTGTGGGGCGTACACAAGAAGAATTGAATATTGCCCGTGAGCAGTGGATTAATCAGGACGAACGCTTTGGCTCTATTCCAGACTATGATGGTCCACGACTAGAAGCACCGGCTTTCCCTGATAAAATGCGTCCATCACGTTAACTTAAAAATAAAAATGAACAGCCGTACCTGTGGTGAAAATGGTGCGGCATAACCATGAGGGAGTCATTATGGGTATCGTCGCAACGGCAACAGTAAACACCTTAGAAGCACCGTGGTCAGGTGAAATTCAGAGTGGAAAACATCAACTTATTACCGATAAGCCCGAATCATTTGGCGGCGGGGACTTAGGTTTAGCACCGTATGATTTACTGTGCGCATCTTTAATCTCATGCACAATGATTACCTTGCGCATGTATGCAGCACATAAACAAATCCAATTGGGTGAGTTTCGTGTCGAGGCAGACTTTTGTGCGAACCGTGAAGGAGCTGAATGGGTTGAGCGACGCCTGCATTTTCAAACGTCCTTGGATGCAGAATTAGAGCAAAAAATCTTGTCCATTTGTGAAAAAACCCCAGTGACAAAAACTTTATTGCGCAGTGTAGACATTAAAACTACTCTAGTTTAATTTAAAAGCAGATCGCTGCTGTACTGTGCAAAATTTAGTTTTGATATAGCCCTAAGCAGTGATCTGACACTTTTTATGATTTAACTACTTCAAAATAATAATGGCTTGCCAGAAATAAGAAAATTTTAGACTTCATATAGGAGATGAACCCATGCGGGTGCTACATCATCTAGAAAAATCTCGTTCATTTCGTATTTTATGGGCAATGCAGGAATTAGGACTGGATTATCAGGTTCAGTTTTATCTGCGCCAGCCAAATTTGTCTGCTCCCCCTGAGCTTAAAGCCATCCATCCTTTAGGGAAGTCGCCCATATTGCAGGATGATGGACTGGTCTTGGTAGAATCTGCAGCGATCTTGGAGTATTTACAAGAGAAGTATGATCGGCATGATTTTTTTGCAGCCAAGGCGGAACATTCAAAACAACAATATCGCTTTTGGATGCATTATGCCGAAGGTTCTCTAATGCCGTTGTTGGTGATGCAGTTGGTCATGAGCAATGTGCCACGCCATGTACCTTGGGTCATCAAACCCGTAGCTAATCGCATTTGTGATGGGGTCAAAAAAGGTTTTATACGACCTCGCTTAAAAGAACATATCGAGTTTTTAGAAAAACATTTAGCGGAAAATGAATATTTTGCGGGACCGTTTAGCTTTGCGGATATTCAGATGACGTTTCCATTAGAAGCCGTCATGACCAGAACTCAAGGGCGATATCCACAAATTCAGGCTTTCTTACAACGGATGCAACAGCGTCCTGCATATCGCCGTGCCAAACAACAAGAACAACAGTTGGAAGCACAGCAAGACCGGCAGGATGATTCTGCTTAGCTCACATGATACAAGCGTTCTTTAGGGAAGACGACTTTAAACAGCGAACCACGGTTTTCTTTGGACTCAATTTCAAGGTGTGCCTGATGTTGCATCAAAACGTGTTTCACGATGGCAAGACCTAAACCTGTTCCTCCCGTTTGGCGACTACGTGCGCTGTCCACACGGTAAAACCGTTCCGTTAAACGGGGTAAGTGTTTCGGGTCAATCCCGATACCCGTATCTTCAACGGTAAAATAACCATGCGTACCATCATCATGCCAACCAATGGTCACAGTACCGCCTTTGGGGGTGTATTTAATTGCATTGGTGATGAGGTTACTAAAGGCACTCGCCAATTCCATATCTGATCCGATCAGGTCACAGTGACTATCAATCTCGAGATTCAGTGTATGTCCATAATCCACATTGTAAGCATGTGCATCGTCATATAGTTGGTTCATTAGGCTGGGCATTTCAATGATTTGATTTTTAGCAACTTTTTTATCATTTTCCAGACGAGATAATAATAACAAGTCATTGACCAAAGCATTCATACGGCGGGTTTGAGACTGCATTTGATCGAATGCACGTTTCCAGCGTGGATTTAAATCTTCCTGATCGGTAAAGGTTTCGATATAACCACTTAAAACCGTGAGCGGTGTGCGTAACTCATGTGAAATATTATCGACAAAGTCTTTACGCATTTGCTCAAGGTTATGCATGCGCGTGACGTCATAAGCCACCAATAAACGACTTTCGCGACCAAAACGGGTTAATTTGACTTGCACATAATGGTCTTCAAGTACCGATGATTTCATTTTTAAACCATCGGGGGCTAAATCGATATTGGTAAAGTATTCGATAAAACTAGGCTGTCTTAAAATACTTAAAATATTGCGCCCTTGATCGAGCTGTTGAATCCCCAAAAGCTTTTCTGCGGCAGGGTTCCACCATTCGATTTGGTGTAATTCATCAATCAATACCACAGCTTCAGCAAGTGCTACTAAGGAAGATTGAGCGCGGTCAATCAGGCCGACCATTTCAGCTTGTACAATGCGTTCTTGGCGCTGCGCACGGTATACATTAAAGAGCAAAGCCCCCCAAATACCGTCTAAATTTGGCGGGACATCATAAGGACGGTTTGAAATCCATTCGTTGACTAAGTACAGCGAACGCATTTGCAATGCAAAGAACACTGCAAAGGCGATTAAGATGCAGATCCATAAGTACCCGATACCAAAGCCGATGAGTGCAGCAATGAGTAGGAAAAATGCCAGAAGTCTCAAATCCTGCTTGGCAAAAGTCCATAAACTGCTGTAACGGAATTTTTTATGTTCACTGGCAAGTTCAGGGACGGGATACGGTTCGTACATAGAAAATTAAAGACCTAAAATGACTAACCCATCACAGCGTCTGCACGGGTAGAGAAACGGTAACCTGTACCACGAACAGTTTGCACATAACGATCGGCTTGGAAAGGTTCAAGAACTTTACGCAAACGACGAATATGAACGTCAATGGTACGGTCCTCAATATACACGTTTCCACCCCAAACCTGATCTAATAATTGAGCACGGGTATAGGCACGTTCAGGATGAGTCATGAAGAAGGCCAGTAGACGATATTCAGTCGGTCCCATATCTAAAATGGTGTTACCAAAGCTGACACGTTGGCTGACTGGATCGAGGATTAAACCATTGGCATCAATGGTTTTTTCACCACCCAATGCATTTGAGCGACGCAGCACAGCTTTAATGCGTGACACTAACTCACGGGTGGAAAAGGGTTTGGTCATGTAGTCATCTGCACCCGCGTCCAGACCTTGGACTTTATGGTCTTCTTCGCCGCGCGCAGTGAGCATGATGACTGGAATTTCTGACAAATTTTCATCGCGTTTTAAACGACGACATAGGTCTACACCACTCACGCCGCCAGGCATCATCCAATCTAATAAAATCAGTGCAGGACGCTGATCCACAATCATTTGGTGCGCTTGTTTGGCATCTTCAGCTTGCTGACATTGAAAACCAGCCATATCCAGTGAAGTATGGATCATTTCCCGAATCGGGAGTTCGTCGTCGACGATTAAAATATAGTCATCTTTCACAGCGCAATACCCTATTTTATGTAAACGGTAGACCGTTTTATATTTATGACAGGCTTATTACAAAGATTAATTATGACAGTATCATTGCAAAAATGATCTTTCATTGGGGTTTAGAAAGAAATTGTGACAATTTAAATCCTGAAATATTCAACAACATGGGCTTTGCATCATGCTGTTGTCACAAAAAAATCATTCAAAAAATTGTAAAGATCAGTGTTGAGGACAAAATTTATTTCCTGGGTTTTTCAGAAAAAGCATCCAACAAGGCCAAAAAGACCACGCTACATGACGATAAAACTTCATCAATCGGCTGTTTGTAACCACTCATGACCCAGCGAATCGCGATTTGGGTGACATAACCATTGAGACCTGTTGCGACCATTGAAATTTCGCGTTCTGAACGATCAATATTCGGCATCATGAGCATGACAAAGGCATGAATCATACGGTCAAAGCGCATCATGGTTTCATGAATTGTGGCTTGGTTATGTAGCTCTTGTACCAACATGGCATCGATGTAAATGATGCGCGCCATACGGGGATTATTTTTTAAAGTTAACAATAGGGCGGTTAAACCCGCTTCAATCATTTTTTTAGAATCGGTAGATGCTTGCATGATGGCTTGCATCACATTTTGTTGCAGTTCATCGATTAATTTTAAAAAGATGGTCTGGAACAGTTGCTCACTTTTCTTAAATGATTCATAAAAATAGCGTTCGGTCAGCTTGGCTTCCAAACAAATATCTTTCACAGTCACTGAAAAAAAGCCATGTGTTCCATAGGCTTCTATACCGGCTTCAATCAGTTTTTCACGTCGCGCTTGCTTACGTTCACTGAGAGAAAGCCCTTTAAATTGACGTTCCTTCACATTTTTTGCCTGTTGTTGTTCTGTGTGATTTGTTGCATCTGTCATGAAAATATACGCTGAACTAAAGCAGAATTTTGTCTTATTTTAGCAATAATTTCAGTTTAAACCTATGTTTAAGCATTGGCGATTTCAACAGCTTAGCACGTCCTAAGATGACATTGACAATATGTATTGTCAAAACTATATTAAGTTGACGAACTGCACACATTGGCAAATGAGATCACGCTGTGATAAAGCCAAGCGGCAGCATAAAGGAATAAGGAATCACAATGAAAAACTTCAAAAATAAAGTGGCTGCCATTACAGGTGCAGGTTCAGGTATTGGTCAGCAATTGGCAGTGCTTTTGGCGAAACAAGGCTGTCATCTGTCTTTAAGCGATGTGAATGAACAGGGTCTAGCGGCAACCGTTGAATTGGTGAAAGCCAGCAATGTACGTGTAACCACGCAAAAACTTGATGTTTCAGACCTTGCAGCAATGAAAGCATGGGCAGCACAGACTGTTAAAGATCATGGTTCGGTGAATATGATTTTTAACAATGCGGGTGTGGCATTGGGCACGACCGTTGAAGGGGCAAGCTATGAAGAACTGGAGTGGATTGTCAATATTAACTTCTGGGGTGTGGTTTATGGCACCAAAGAATTTTTACCGTATATCAAGCAAAGTGGTGAAGGTCATATCATCAATATTTCCAGCTTGTTTGGCTTAACTGCACAGCCAACACAGTCGGCATATAATGCCACTAAATTTGCAGTACGTGGTTTTACCGAATCTTTACGCCAAGAATTGGATATTGAAAATTGTGGCGTGAGTGCGCTATGTGTACATCCGGGCGGTATTCGTACCAATATTGCCAATGCCGCAAAAATGAATGACAGCTTGAAAAGTTTAGGCATGAACCCACAAAAATCGGCACAGTCGTTTAATAAATTCTTGCGTTGTCCACCTGAAGAAGCGGCTCGTCAAATCATTAAAGCAGTACAAAAAGATAAGCGCCGTTTATTGATTGGTAATGATGCAAAAGCGATTGATTTAATTCAACGTTTGCTACCGACGGGTTATCAAAAATTAACTGCCATGGCGACTAAATTTGGTCAATAAGCGGTAATTAAAATCAATTGAAAAGAGCCCACGTCAGTGGGTTTTTTTATGCTCTAGTAATATCAGAAGCGCAATTTGATCCAAATAAAAGAACGATACGCGGTAGTGTCATCCGCAATTGTTTGAGACAAGACGACTTTTAATCAAAAATGTTTTTGCGATCCTTTGAATCATTTGATGGTATTGAACGAGTTTTGTCGGTGAGGTGTATTGCACCGCAAGATGGTTTCCTTGTGAAGCACGCTTCTCATTTTGTCGAATGAGAAACAACGTTTCGTAAGAGTACCTCCAGCCGAAGGCTAATCCCGTTATTCAATCCCTAGATGTAAGACTCCATCGAATAGATTTAAAAATCATTTTAAAAATCCGAAATTACTTTTACAGGCGTAACATCAGTTATTAAAAGCCCAAAGCGTATTTCTTATTTCATAAAATGAGATATAAAAATGGAAATAACTGATGATTTGAAATAAGCAACTGTTGAATAACTAACAGTTTTTTGGCGTTAAAACCAACAGAATTTATCAGGTTTAAATAATAAAACTTTAAAAAATAAATACTTAAAATGTTGGCACAATTGTTGCCATATTAGAATGAACAAAACTCACCACTATATGGAACATTTATGAGTACTTTTACGCATCGATATCTTTCTGCTTTTCGTGTCCTACAACAGGCATGTTGTTGTGCTATGACACTCGCGATGATGCGCGCTTAAATTCTAAAAGCTGTCTTCGAGTTTCGGTCGTGCATAAGTTGAATAAAACCTACGACCACTCAGATTAATTTTTAAAAAACCCACGCAGTACATTCACTTCATGCACCTTGCATGGGGTTGGGGGATTTTGCGCTTTGGGAAAAATGTTAGTGAAACCAAATCATGAAAAAAACCACATTAACCGTTGCGGTCGGACTGATTTTATCCGCAACCAGTCAGCTGAGTTTTGCATCGGATGAAGCACTTCAGCAAGAACTGAGTAGCTTAAAACAACAAATTGAGAGTTTGCAAAAACGCTTAAATGCCGTGGAATCTGGTGCGACGAAAAGCCAAGTCGTCGAAACGGCCGCTGTGACGACAGACGATACGACCAACGCCGCTGATGTTGAAGGTGAAACGCAGGTTTCAGAAGTGACCACAGCAACATCCGAAGATATCGACGGCTTACGTGCAGATATTGAAAACTATAAGTACGATCAGTCACGTCAATATGAACGTCAAACTACAAAATCGACTCGTGATACAACCCTGTATGGCACAGTTCAACTACGTGCCAGTGCGCTCGATGAAACGGGTGTGTTGGGTGCAACCAAATCGACATTTGATATTGGGACTGCGCTGATCGGTGTACGCGGGAATTTATTCCGTGATTATAACGAAGGCAAAAACCTCGATTATCAATTGTCCTTTGGTTATGGCAAACGCAATGATGGCACCAATGACAGTAACTTTAACTTACTGGATGCCTTTGTTCGCTATAACGCTTTTGCCACCAATGCTGGCCCTGAAACTGCCAAACTGAACTTTACGCTCGGTCAGCAGTTATTGCCCTTTGGTCTAGATGTGCAGTCTCCTGAAGATTTGCGTCCGACCATTAGTACCGCTGCAGCTTCGACCTTTTTAGGACTGTTTAGCCGTCAAAATGGCTTTATCGTCCGTGGTGATGCCAAACCTTTTGTCGACTTTGCATCGAACTACCGTGCGCCGCTATTTGAGTATGCCTTAGGGGTAACCAATGGGAATGCCAGTAATAAGGCGGATGACAACAACGGCAAAGATTATATCGGTCGTGTGGCTTTTACCTTGCCAGTGGACTACGCCAGCATTTTCCGTGAGTTAAAGTTTGGGGCCTCTTATATCAAAGGCGAATCGAAAATTTCAGCCGGCGGAATCAGTGATGATGCTGCAAAACGTGATCGTTTGGGTTTCGATATTTATTATAACCACGCTCCATTTGGTGTGACCTATGAATATCTGCAAGGCAAGACCGATTATGTCGACACTGTAGCCCAAGACATCAAAGAAGCCAAAGCGGAAGGGCATACTTTTACCGCTTTCTACACCTTGGGCGATCAGTTCTACAACAGTATTAAATCCAATGCCAAATTTGATGATTTCTGGCCAAAGTCAGTCCAAGGCTATTACCGTTTTGACCGCTATAACCCGAATAAAAACAACGCAAGCTATCTCGACACCGCGAGCGGTCGTATTGGTGAATATGACATTCACTCTTTGGGTTTAAACCTATTTTTGCGCAAACCACAAAATTCCAATTACAGCTGAATCACTACCTGTTTGATGTCGAAACGGCAAATCAAAAAGACACCAATGAGCTGCAAGCTCAGGTTCAGTACACCTTTTAATTCAAATATTTAAACCATTAAGGAACATTTAAAATGAAAATTATCTCTAAAAAAATCGCAGCCACATTCTTGGCACTTTCAGCACTTGGTTTAAGTGTTCAATTGCATGCTGCCAATCCCAAAGAAATTCGTATTTCTGTATCAGGCGCGGGTGAGGGGGGTAAACCCAAAGTGGGCGGTAGTTTTGTAGCTACAGCACATTTACGAGGTGTGCTCGAACAAGAATTTAAAAAAGATGGCATTAAGGTGAATTGGCTGTTCTTCCCAGGAGCAGGCCCTGCAACCAATGAAGCTTTAGCCAATGGCAAAGTTGACTTTGCATTGCATGGCGATTTGCCCTCATTGGTTGGACGTTCAACGGGATTAAAAACCAAAGTGTTGTTTTCAACAGGGCGTTTTAGCCCAACTTATGTGGTGGTGCCTGCCGGCTCTAATGCCAAATCCTTTGCAGATCTCAAAGGCAAAAAATTCTCCGTCTTTAAAGGCACCAATGGTCAGATCGTCTTTAACCGTGTATTAGCAAAATACAATTTAACTGAGCGCGATTTACGAGTGATTTCGCAAGATGCCTATTCGGCACGTACAGCATTAGCGACAGGTGATATTGATGCCACGATTACTTCACCATTTAGTTTGCAAGCGCGTGGTGTGGCGAAAACTTTACTAGAAATTAAAGATCCGAAAGTATCACCGATTGCGCACTTTTGGGTGACAGAAAGCTTTGAAAAACAATATCCAGAGGTGGTGCAACGTGTCGTCACGACACTGATTAAACAGGCGCAGTGGAGTTCTCAAGAAGCCAATCGTAGCGCGCAATATAAACTTTGGGCACAAAGTGGCATTCCGTTGGTGGATTATCAAAAAACGTGGGATGGCTGGAATTTAAAAGACCGTACTACACCGCTACTAGACGAGTTCCACCGTTCACAAATTGACAGTGCTTTAAAAATTGCCAAAGACGCACGCTTAATCCGTCGTGATGTGGATACCAAAACATGGTATGAGCCGAAGTATCTGAATAATGCCTTGAAAGAGCTGAAGTTAGAGGGTTACTGGCGCCAATTAAATGCTCAAGGTCAACCGAAGTAAGTCGCAGCCATGAGTCGTCCGATTGAAAGCAATGTGATTGCCAGTCCATTAACCACCAAATTTATGAGCAGTTTTGTGCTGCTTACGATTTTGGCTGGACTAGGGGTAGGCGTAGCACGGGTATTAATTTCCTTGTATGCCGTGCATTTAGAAGCCACCGAATTGCAATTGGGGTTAATTTCAGCAGCGCAAATTTTGGCATTTTGATCATGGCATTGCCGATTGGCGTGTTGGTACAGCGCGTTGGGTCTTTGAAAATATTCTGCATCGGCAGTGTGTTGGGCGCTGTGGTCTATAGCTTAACGCCACTCAAAGCCGGTGCATGGTATCTCTTTGCAGTCACAGCCTTAGTAAGTTTTGTCTTACCCATGCGCTTTGTTTCGATCAATACCGTTTTTTTGAGCAACTTAAAACGTTTAGGTCCAGCCCGTGCGGGTTGGTTTCGCGGTTCGCACATGATGGGATATTTCCTGATTGCGCCTGCATTGAGCGTGTTGTTGATCGAGCATTTCGGCTATGGCGGAAGTTTTTATGTGGTGTCTTTGCTTTTTTTAGGCACCTTGCTGTTGGCTCCGTGGTGCTTTCAACGTAGCACTCCACAAGCGACGAATTGCCCGCATTTTCAATGGCGAGATATTGTGGCGCCTTTGGCACTCATCAAAACCCATGCCTCATTACGGATTGTTTGCATATTGGAATTTTTGAGCAGCGTGGCAAATAACTACTTTGGCTTTTTCATTGTGGTGATTGCTATCCAAAGTTTTGCACTTTCAGAGCCAATGGCGGTGATGCTGCTGACCGTACAAGGCATCGTCTTTGTGGGATCGCTATTTAGCATGGGCGGTTTGGCTGAGCTGATGGGTTATCAAAAGTTTTATTTGATTGGCCTAAGCCTGATGGCAACGGCATTACTGATTTTAGCCTTAACCAAAATCACGCTGTTGATGTGGCCTGCTTCGGTCATGTTTGGACTTGGACTCGGTATGTTGCATATCGCCAATTTTATGTCTTTCGCCCGAGTCGGTGAGCAAACCGCGATGGCTAAGATTTCTCCAATTTTAGCCCTCGTCGGACCTTCGGGTGGACTGTTGGGTGGCTTGATAGGTGCCGTATTTGGCGCACAGGTTGGACTACAAAATTTATTTTTACCGATCGGGCTGGTATTTATTGGTCTGATTATTTTGATCAGCAAAGATCAGGAATTTATTCAATTTTTAAAACCTGATGTCTCAGAACAGAGCGTAAAAGGACAAGAATTATGAGCCTTACGGATGTATCTGCACATTCGGTTCCCTTGCAAAGTGACCGAAGTGCGTTGGATTTTTTTAAGACCTATTTAAAACTAACTTTGCAAGTGGCGTGTGGACTCCTGATGCCAGTTTTGTTGTTCGGTCTATGGTATGTGGCAACACTTAAACAGTGGTTGCCTGAGCAGATTTTACCTGCACCGAGTCTGGTGTGGCAAAGCACAGTCGAATTATGGCAAAGCGGTGAATTGAGTTTTCATTTTGCCATCAGTGCCAAACGTATTTTATGGAGTGTCTTGCTTGGTGCCAGTGTCGGGATTTTGCTTGGTACTGTGTTGGGATTAGCAAAGCGTAGTCGGGACTTTATTTTTCCGACGGTGAATCTTGTTGCTCAATTTCCGATTGTTGGCTGGATTCCATTATTGATGATTTTCTTAGGCATCGATGAGGCTTTGAAGATTGCCGCTATTTCATTGGCTGTTTTACCACCGGTGTTGATTGCAACCTATAAGGGCATTACTCATGTGCCGAATAGTTTGATGGAAGTGGCAGAGGTTTACCAATACAGCAATTGGCAGAAACTCAAAGAAGTGATTTTCCCAGCAGCATTACCCAGTGTGATCAGTGGTTTACGTCAGGGCATTATGCAGGCGTGGTTGGCATTGGTTTTTGTCGAGTTATTAGCAAGTAGTGAAGGAATTGGTTATCTCATGGTGTGGGGACGTCAGCTAATGCAGATGGACTTGATCTTCATGGCGATCATTCTGATTGGTATTACGGGCTATGTCTTAGATACCTTGCTGGCTTGGTTAGAAAAAACGGCACGCTTTCACGCAACCCGAGTAGGAGGCAACTCATGAGCATCCTTTCATTACGCGGGGCAGCGCGCCAAGTCTTAGTTAAAGCAGTAAAAGCGCTCGTTCTACCTGTGGCATTTATCGCACTGTGGGCAGTGGCCTCACAGCAAAATTGGGTTGATCCAAAGTTGATTCCTAGTCCATGGCTCGTGCTGCAAAAAACAGTAACCGTGCTCCAACAACCGAGCTTTTTGACAGGCTTTGGCGAAAGTTTGGCACGAAATTTTATCGGCTATGGCATAGGTGCGATAGCGGGTGTGTTATTTGGCATCTTAATCGCGAGTTCACGCCTTTCGAATTGGTTATTTGCACCGAGCTTTCATGTATTGCGTCAAATTTCGCTGTTTGCATGGTTGCCACTAATTTCGACCTTTTTAGGTGCGGGACATGGCGCCAAAGTGCTGTTTATTACCTTATCGGTGTTTTATCCCGTGGCGCTACACACCTTTGAAGGTGTGAGCAGTATTTCGCATAAATATCGTGAAGTGGCCGAAGTCTACCAATTTCCCAAGACATACGCGTTTCGTAAATTGATATTACCCGGTGCTTCGGCGCAGATTTTTGTCGGTTTACAACTTGGGCTGATTTTCGCATGGCTTGCCACCATCGGCTCTGAATTTTTATTGGCGAACTATGGCAATGGTCTAGGCAATATCGTGATTCAAGGGCGTCAGGCTTTTGATGTCGAACTGATTATTTTTGGCATGTTGCTGATAGGCATTGTGGGCGTGTTGCTCAATACGGTACTGACTTGGGTTGAGCGTAAAGTTTTAGCTTGGCAGCAGGTTGGATAGGAGAACATAACAATGAAAAAAATGACAATCCATAACATTCCTCAACTCTGGCGCAATATGTTCCTTGCAGCATTGGTCGGTGGCACAGCCTTGGTTGGTTGCAGCACACAGCGAGTGGATGAACCTCAGCAAGTGGCTTTAAAAGAACTACGCTATCAAAGCTATCCGGGACTGGTGTCATTACCTGAATTGGCACAAGACTTGGGCTATTTAGGCGACGTTAAACTCAGTTATGTCGGCACGGTACAAGGTGGGCCACAAGATTTACTCACTTTGGTGGCCGGTGATGTTGATTTTGCTGGCGCCTTTAATGGCGCTGTGGTGAAGGTCATCGCTGCGGGTCTAGATGTCGTCCCCGTAGTGGCTTCTTATGGCAGTGATGCTGAGCAAAACGTGGGTTTCTACGTGCTAGAAAATAGTTCTATTCGTAGCCCACGAGACTTTATTGGCAAGAAAGTCGCAGTGAATGCCTACGGGGCGCATTATGACTTTGTGGTGAAAGATTATTTGGCCCGTCATGGCTTAACTGAGGATGAAATCCGTCAAGTTGAGCTGATTATGTTGCCACCGGTGAGCTCAGAACAAGCCTTAAGGAATGGGCAAATTGATATTGCAGTGTTCTCTGGCATTTTGGAAAAACGGGCCTTAAAAAATGGTGGTGTACGCAGCATCTTTAAAGATATTGATTTATACGGCCCCTTTACCGCAGGGAGTTTTTCGATGCGCGGAGATTTTATTCAAGCGCATCCCGAGTTGGCTCGTACTTTTGTCAGTGGCGTGGCCAAAGCTCAAGAATGGCTACACAACACGCCGAAAGAGCAAATCATTGCCCGTATGGAAAGTATTATCGAAAAACGTCAACGCAATGAAAATACAGCACTGATTCCATATTACACAGGCACAGGTGTCCACGAAGTGGTGGTGTGCAAAAAGATCAGGATTTTGCCCCATGGGTGAGTGCCTTAGAAAAAGAACACAAATTAAAACCGAATCAAATTGAGGTCAGTCGCATCTATAGCAATGAATTTAATCCCTATGCGAAAGACCAAAAATCAAAAGGAACATAATAATGACCAGTGCATTACATTTAGATCACGTGCGTAAGGTTTTTCCTGCACAGAACCATGTAGGCAGTAAAAACTATAAGCCTGAATTTGTTGCTGTAGAAAATGTTACTTTGGATATTCAGCCGGGTGAATTTGTTTCAATCGTGGGGCCAAGTGGCTGCGGAAAATCTACATTATTAGACTTAATTGCGGGTTTAACCAAACCGTCGGCAGGGCAGATTTTACTGAGTGGCAAGCAGATTACTCAACCGGGTTTAGACCGTGGCATTGTGTTTCAGCAATATGCGCTCTATCCATGGTTAACCGCACTGGAAAATATCGAATTTGGTCTAGAAGCCAAAG
Organism: Acinetobacter sp. CFCC 11171; assembly: GCF_003268405.1. Lineage (NCBI taxonomy): Bacteria > Pseudomonadati > Pseudomonadota > Gammaproteobacteria > Moraxellales > Moraxellaceae > Acinetobacter > Acinetobacter sp. CFCC 11171. Next base: position 23,515 of record NZ_LQXP01000038.1, read on the forward strand.
GCGTAGCAAAAAAAGAACGCCGTGAAAAAGCCGAATACTATTTGCAGCTTGTGGGTCTCAGTGGCTTTGAAAAGCATTATCCGAATGAGCTTTCCGGCGGGATGAAACAGCGGGTTGCGATTGCCCGAAGTTTGGCTTATGAACCAGAAATTTTATTAATGGATGAGCCCTTTGCTGCCCTAGATGCGCAAACCCGAGAAACCTTACAAGCCGAGCTGATCAATATCTGGAAAAGTTCGAAAAAAACCATTGTTTTTATTACTCACAGTATTGATGAAGCAATTTATCTGAGTCAGCGTGTGGCGATTATGACCTCGAGACCGGGTCGGATTAAGGAAGTGATTGAAATTCCTCAAAGCCTGCGCAGCTCCAGTGAAGATGTCCGCTCATTGCCTGAATATGGCCGAATTCGCCATAAAATTTGGTCATTGCTCAGTGAAGAAGTGATTAAAGCGCAAGCCCTCGAAAAACATAAACAGCTTGCACATAACTAAAATATTCAGAGGATTTATTTATGTCATCGACTAAACAAGCCATCAGTTATACGCAATCGTATAACGACATTAAACCCAGACTACAATTCACTTGGTTAAACACGGTCTTTAAACGCACCATTGCCATTGTGGCTTTTTTCTTGCTGTGGGAGATTCTGCCGCGGAGTGGTGTGGTCAATCCGGCTTTCTTACCGCCGTTATCTGTAGTATTGGAAACCACATGGCAGCTATATCAAAGCGGTCAATTAGGCATCCATTTCTTTGCCAGTATAAAGCGTTCCATTATTGGTTTCATTTTGGCCCTAGCGATCGCCATTCCTTTAGGTCTCATCATTGGTTGGTACAAGCTCGTGGCTGAAACCTTAAATCCATTGTTAGAATTGTTTCGAAATACCACAGCATTGGCATTAATGCCGCTGTTCATCTTATTTTTAGGTATTGGTGAAACTTCAAAAATCAGCCTGTTGGTGTATGCATGCACATGGCCGATTTTATTGAACACCATTACAGGCGTACAAACAGTCGATCCTTTACTGATTAAATCGGCACGAACCATGGGCCTAAAACCCTATCAATTGTTCCGAAAAGTGATTCTGCCTGCGTCGGTTCCGACGATTTTTGTCGGTATCCGTCTGGCAGGGGCGATTTCGATTTTGGCCTTAGTTGCAGTAGAAATGTTTGGTGCCAAAGCAGGTCTAGGATATCTGATTATTTATTCGCAATTTAGCTTTGAAATTCCACAAATGTTTGTAGGCATATTAGTCATTACCCTCGTAGGCTTATCCTTTAACTATTTCTTGATTGGACTAGAAAAATACTTTACAGCGTGGAAACGAAACCCCGTGGAATAATCTAGACAAAATGGAAAAATAAATAACAACCTCGGGATATACCGAGGTTTTTTATTACTGATTTTTTATATTTAAAATAATGCAATGAATAAAGAATAATGTAGATGAATATTTATGTATCAGTTTTTGGGGTTATTATTTTAATGTGGAATAAATAAAAATATGACTTATTTATAATAAGCCATATTTAATTAGGCGAGTGCGAATCACGTTCCTTGTCACTCCAAGCAAACGAGCCGTATGCACTTGATTGTATTGACAGTGCTGATACGCACTTCGGATAAATTTTTCTTCAATCAGCTCATTAATATTGTCATGCTTAAGTTGATTTGCGGCTTGAAAAATTTGTAAAAAGGTCTGCTCAAGTAACTGTCCAGCATCTTGAATATTTTTGATGTTGGCTACAGCAGAGGTGGCATTTTGTAAGTTAAAAGGTTCTGCACGAGAAAACGACGATGCACTTTGAATACTCGAAAAACTAATATCTTCTGGTTCAATCACACCTTTTTCACTGACTAAAATCGCATGTTGAATGGTATTTTCTAATTCGCGAATATTTCCCGGCCAGCTATGTAAATGGAGTTTCTTGAGCGCCAATGGGCTGATGCGTAATGGTGTGTCATGTGGGTTGGTTTGATAGACCTGAATGAAGTGTTTAACCAAAGGCAAAATGTCACCACGACGCTCTGAGAGACGTGGAATGCGTAGCAACGCCACATGTAAGCGGTAGAATAAATCTTCCCTGAAACGCCCGTCCTGTACGGCATGCTCTAAATCGACATTGGTTGCGGCTATGATTCGGACATTAATCGGAATGGACTTGAGGGAGCCGACTCGAACGATCTCTCTTTCTTGTAAAACACGGAGTAATTTGACTTGCATAGGCAAGGACAGGTCACCAATTTCATCTAAAAATAAGGTGCCATTATGGGCTGCTTCAAACCAACCGACACGGCTATTAATTGCCCCTGTAAAGGCTCCTTTTTCATGTCCAAATAATTCGCTTTCGACTAATGACTCGGTAAAGGCACCACAGTTCACTGCGATAAATGGACCTTTGGCACGATGGCTTAATTGGTGGATTTGGCGTGCAACTAACTCTTTTCCTGTGCCTGTATCACCAATGATGAGTGCATTGGCCTCACTTGGTGCAATTTGTTCAATTCGAGACAACAACGCTTGCGATAACGGGTCTGCAAAGACCGTCGCTGTTGCCCGTTTATGTTTCAGTGCAGAGGGCACTGCAGGGTGGGTCAAAATAGACATATCGTTTCTTATAGTTGTTGACAATGCAGATCATGATGAAAGATTTAAAAATAAAAGATAAATAATAATTCGATATTTAAATATCAGTTTCACCGATAAATTCATGCGTGGATTATTTATCTGATTTTAAGATAAATAAAATCGGGATAACTAAAGGATAAATCAAGATATAGCAAGTGATTGAACTGTTTTATAGTAAAGCTCTCTAAATAACAAAAGGCATAATTAAAATGGCGATTACTTCAGTAAATGTGCGAAACCAATTCAAAGGCGTGATTAATGAAATCGTAGAGGGTCCTGTGGTTTCAGAAATTGATGTGGAAACCAAAGCGGGCTTTTTTACGTCCGTGATCACGACACGTTCGGTGAAGGATTTAGACTTAAAAGTAGGTTCTGAGGTGGTGGTGTTAATTAAATCGACGGAAGTGTCGCTGGCTAAACTCTAAGGTTTAGCCAGCAAAGTTTGTCAGCACAAATAGAGAATAATGATATGAGCGTAGAACAAGCTGGTTCGGTTTCTATTCAGCAGCTAACGAAACATTATCCCACACAAAAGCAAGAAGACTTAACCGTACTTAAGGACATTAACCTGAATATTCAGCCGGGTGAGTTCATTAGTATTGTGGGAAGTAGTGGCTGCGGAAAATCCACATTATTACGGTTGTTGGTTGGTCTAGAGCGTCAGTTTCAGGGCCAGATTTTGGTTGATGGTCAGCCTATACAGGGCACGAGTTTGGAACGTGGTATCGTTTTTCAAGATCATCGCCTGTTTCCATGGTTGACGGTACGGGAAAATGTACGGATTGCATTGCATAAAAGCAAGTTTAGCCGTGCAGAAGAAGATGTATTGATTGATGAACATTTAGAGTTGGTCAAATTAACCCAATTTAAAGATGCCTATCCTTCGCAGTTGTCTGGTGGGATGAATCAACGTGTGGCGATTGCCCGTAGTTTGGTGAATCGACCACAGATTTTGCTGCTCGATGAACCCTTTGGCGCACTTGATGCGTTGACGCGTCAAAATTTACAGGATGAATTACAGCGAATATGGCAAAGTGAAAAAATCACCATGATCATTGTCACCCATGATGTCGAAGAGGCTGTCTTTTTGGGTGATCGGGTGGTGGTCATGCAGCCACATCCGGGACGAATTAAACGTATTGTAGATATTCATTTAGCCCATCCGCGTAAACGCGAAGATGTCCGTCTGATCAATATTAAAAATGACATTTTGACTGACTTTAGTGATCCAGTAAAAGATCAGTTGCTTGAACCTTTATCTCACCGATTTGCCGATTATAAATTTGCATGGTAAGTCTGAATTGACCATCACCTAGACAATGTAAAAGCCCTGAATTCAGGGCTTTTTTTAGGCTTATCAAATATAGGTCAGTATGATCATCGCTTAAGTTGGATTAATATCAGTCCATAAAAATGCCCCAACTGGGGCATTTGTTTTTCAGTTTTATTAAACGTTGGTTTATGAGGCTTGGGAGGTATGTCTTTTTTCTAAAACATATTGGTTTTCAGGTCGTTTTAAACCTAAGTTTTCTCGTAAGGTCTTGCCTTCATAAGCCGTTCGGAATAGACCGCGACGTTGCAGTTCAGGAACGATGAGATCGACAAAATCATTTAACCCCGCAGGTGTTGTTGGCGGTAGGACATTAAAACCATCGGCAGCGTCATTCTCAAACCATTCCTGCAGTTGATCTACGACTTGTTCAGGCGTGCCAATCAAGGTCCAATGTCCACGGGCTGAAGCGATATATTGATAGAGCTGACGAATACTAAAATTGTGCTTACGGGCAATATCAATCATCATTTGCTGACGACTGGAGAAATTAATGTCTGCATCTTCTATTTTGGGGAAAGGGGCATCTAGATCAAATTTGGCCAAATTAATGCCACCTGCCAAAGCAGACAATAAACTTAAACCCACTTCTGGGTGAATTAAGCTATTTAAAAAGTCATATTTTTCTTGGGCTTCTTGCGCTGTCTTGGCAACAAAAATCGAAACCCCCGGCATAATTTTCAAGTCATCTGCATGGCGACCATATTTCACTAAGCGGTTTTTGACATCACGATAAAAGGCTTGCGCATCTGCTAAGTTCTGCTGTGCTGTAAAAATCACTTCGGCATATTTACCGGCTAGTTCACGACCATCTTCAGATTGCCCAGCTTGAACAATCACCGGATAGCCTTGCGGTGGGCGAGAGACGTTGAGAGCACCCAGTACCTGATAGTATTGGCCCTGATGATTGGGCTGATGTTGTTTGCGAGCATCAAAAAATTGCCCAGTTTCTTTGTTGTAATGGAAGGCATTATCCTCCCATGAGTCCCAAAGTTTTTGAGTCACCTCAATAAATTCATCGGCACGTTCATAACGCTCTTTGGGTTCAGGGTGCTGCTGAATGTTAAAGTTTTTTGCGGCATCGGCAGAAGCTGTCGTTACTACATTCCACGCAGCACGACCTTTAGAAATATGATCTAAAGAAGCAAATTTACGCGCCAAAATATAGGGGTCTTCATAAGTCGTAGATGCTGTGGCAATAAAGCCAATATTCTGAGTCACAGCCGACAGGGCTGCAAACAATGTGACGGGTTCAAAGCCGACGCCTTTATCGCCCAAACCTTTCTCACCTTCGACAGCAGAACTCCAACGGACAGACAGACCATCGGCAAGAAAGTAGGCATCGAATAGACCACGTTCTGCGGTTTTTGCCAGTTCAATTGCATAATCAATATTGAGATGATCTTGTGGGCGAGATTCTGGGTGGCGCCAACCCGCGACATGCTGTGAGGTGGTTGGAATAAAAGCCCCAAGCTTTATTTGACGTTTAGACATAAAAAATTTCTCATCCCAATTATTCTTAAAAGATAAAAGGGATAAGAACAAAATCTATGCCAAACCGTAATTGTTTGAAAATATGCAATTTTTAATTTTAATTGGTTCTAGGTGTAGATAAATCAACAGGATATAAAACCAAATGTTGAAAAATAAACAGCAGTTTAACGGCAAACTTTATGCATGGATCTGTACAAGATTTTCCATATGTAAACTTAAAGCGTGTATTGGCATTGAACGCTATTAGCAAACTTTATAGCAATACTTTGATGGCTTTTTGTCTCCATACCAGTTGGTAATACAGCCCTTGTAAAATACATAAGCTGACAAAAGCCAAAGCATAGGCATACCAAATACCTTTTAAGCCCCACCATTCACTGAATAGGTAGGCACACGGCACTTCAATGCAAATAATGGCCATAATATTAATAATCATCGGCACGGTCACCGTTCCGCTAGCCCGCATAATGGAAGCAAAAATCGCACTGGCACCAAAAAATAAAATCGACCAAAGCACAATGAACAGCAATTCTTGACCGAGAACCACAACTTCAGGATCTGTAATAAACAGCGCCATTAAATGTTTAGAGAATAAATAGCCCAATGCCACCAAGATACCAGTAATTATGAAATTCATCCCGATGGCCGTACGTTTCACGCGATTAATTAGTTCAGATTGACCCGAACCGATGGCTTGCGCGGCAAAAATAGAAGCTGCAATCGCGATGGACAAGGCTGGGAATTGGATATAGTTCAAAACCTGATTGACCGCGCCATATGCAGCAGTGGCATCAGCACCATGGCGGTTAACTAAACCGACAATCACGAGACCGGCCACAGAGGTCGTGACCATCTGTATACCCGTAGGAATGCCTAGTTTTAAGATAATTTTGCTGAGATCATGTTGATGGCGAATATGACGGAGTAACGCGAAGTCAAGTTTGAGCGGATGATCTTTCTTTTTTAAGTAGAAATATAAAAATACCAAGGCAATTAAAAAGCCGATATGACTGGCAATGGCAGGGGCAATAATACCTAAACTTGGAAATCCAAATTTTCCGGCAATCAGCACGGGTGTAATGATCAGCCCTGAACCAATGGTCATACCTGACGCAATCAGCGGTGTTGTACTGTCACCGACCCCACGCAAAATCGAGGTATAAATAATATAAATAAAGAGCAGTGGGCTACCGGCAAGCATCCATTGCACATAAGGCAAAGATAAATGCATCACGTCTGGGGCTGTGCCTAAGGCCAATAAAATGGGCTTGGCAAATATCACCCCTAAAAAGGCAATGATGCTGCCACCAATCAAGGTCATAAAAAGGGTGGAACCCACCACAGTACGAACTTTTTCAAGGTTTTGCGCGCCCCAAGCTTGACCCACCAACACGGTTGCACCTGCCGAGAGCCCGATCACAAAAGCCATTAAACAGAACAAGATCGGGAAAAATACCGCAACCGCTGCAATGGCATGCACCCCAAGCATCTGACCGACAAAAACGGTGTTAATGGTCCCAGATAAATTCTGCAAAATATTGGTGGCGATCAAAGGCACCAGAAAAACTAAAAACGTTTTCCATAAATTTTGCTGAGTAACGAGGGACTGTTGTTTTGACATGCTCAGGTCCTAGACGCGGCTTTTTATGATTTTAAGTTACTGATAACACTATCATGTTGGCATTCAAAAAAGCCTTAGTTTTTGAGTAACCAAGGCTTCATTATTTCTACATGTCTGTTTTAAAAAAACGTTTGGGCAAATACGGCTTTAAACCGCGGAGAGAATCTCTGCAGCTCGATCTAAGGTGGCATCTTGTTTGGCAAAACAGAAACGTAATAAGCGTAAATTTTCCGGCGGTTTTTGATAGAACACTGAGACAGGAATCGCCACGATTTTATGTTGCTCTGCCAACAACTGACACATTTCCACATCGCTTAAATCTGGGCGTATGCCACTGTAATCTAAGTTTTGGAAATAGGTACCTGCCGATGCAATCAACTCAAATCTAGAGTGGCTTAAGCCCGCATTGAACCGGTCACGTTTAGCTTGGTAAAAATCGGCCAATTCAGCAATGTGCTCAGGATGTTCTGCCATAAAGTTAGCCAATGCCATTTGTACGGGCGTAACTCCACAGAAATTGGCAAATTGATAGATTTGGCGAAACACTTGCATCAAGGCTGGCGCTGCAATGCAATAACCGGTTTTCCAACCTGTGACGTGAAAGGTTTTACCAAATGAACCCACGACAAAACTACGTTCACGCAGCTCAGGAAATGACAAAGCAGATAGATGCTGACGACCATCAAAAATTAAATGCTCATAGACCTCATCTGATAGCACAATAATATTTTTATCTCGAATCAGTTCAATCAAGTTGAGCCAGTCCTCACGATCCCAAATAGCACCTGTTGGGTTGTGAGGTGTATTGACAATAATCATCCGGGTTTTGTCGTTAATCGCAGCGGCAACACGATTCCAATCCACAGTAAAATGGGGCGTCTCTAAGGCAATGTGAATGGGATGAGCCCCAACCAATTTTACACTGGGCGCATAACTGTCATAGCTCGGATCAAAAATAATCACTTCATCATCCGCATGAACCACGGCTTGAATGGCACTAAAAATACCAATGGTTGCACCCGGGGTAATGGTCACTTCGGTGTGAGGGTCAATATTTAATTGGTCTCGATGGGCAAACAGTTGGACCAATTGCTCACGTAAATGCATCAGTCCATCGCCGGGTGCATATTGGTTAAAACCCTGTTGCGTCGCATCACTTAGCGCATTTAACAGTGCAGGAGGTGCAGGAAAATCAGGAAAACCTTGAGATAAATTCAGTGCATTTAGACGCTGAGCCATTGCGCTCATGACGCTAAAAATAGTCACACCTTGTGCAGGCAGTTTGGATTCAATTGTGATCATGGAGCTTAAAATTTTTAATAGGTTGCATTTTGAGTGTAGCAGCATCTCAGCGGCTGCGAAAAGTTAGCTCAGCAAAAATGATCCAGTATTGATGTTCCTATTCACTTGAATACTAAAGTGTTGCAAAAGCCAAAAAGAAGAATTCAACAAATTATTTGCAAAATGGGGTAGACGAAAAAATAATCATTTCCTAAAATGCCGTCATTAAAAAAATTAAATACATAATAACAATGCTTAAAAATATTCACGCCATGGTGGAAAACTTTGGCTTTAGCGTACAGAAACGTGCGCTACACATTCATTTTTCAAATGAATCATTAAACACAGAAGTTTTTATTCAACGGATTGAAGGTCAACACCGTATCAATCAAGGCTTTCGTGCGGAAATTATTTGTCTCTCGACCAATGCTCATTTGGCTTTAAAGCAGTTTATCGGTGGCCGAGTGGCTGTCGATCAAGTGACAGATTTGGGACAACTCAGTCGCCTGACTGGGGTGATTACCGGGGCAAGCCAAGGTCAAAGTGATGGTGCACTGACCGTTTATAAACTGGTGATTGAGGATGCGACAGCACTCTGGCATAAGCGTCGTAATAGCCGTGTCTTTATGAACAAATCGGTACGGGAGATGACCGAGATTATTTTTAGTGAATGGCAGAAAAAAAGTGCGCTGTTTGCTGCTAGTTTAAGCTTGAACTTAGAGGGGTTGGCACGTACCTATGATGTGCGTCCATTCACCATGCAGGCGAATGAAAGTGATTATGCATTTTTGACCCGCCTTTGGCGCAGTGAAGGGATCAATTGGTTAATTGATGAAGCGGAGTTATTTGTCGCATTTTCGGCTGCGCCGATGCAAGCACAGCAGCTGCGTTTAATTGATACGAATCAGGCTTATAGTGCTTTGGAACGGAAAAAGATTCGCTTTCATCGGAGTCATGCCACGGAATGTTTGGACACAATCACCAGTTTTGTGGCAGAACGCTTTTTACAATCGACCACAATTCAAACGCAGCGTTGGCAAGCTCAACATTTGGCACAAGACCAAAGTAATCCGCTCTTAAGCGCCCATGCACAGAGTGAGCAACAGCACAATGAAACCTTAAGTTTAGAGCAGGCTTGGACCGTAAGTTCGGCTTGGACAACTGACCTTAAAGGTGCAGATCAGGCGACCACTTCAAATACACAGCAATTGGATCAGTTGAATCGGCAACTCAATCAATATCAGGAACTTCAAGCCAAATACTTTACCGCTAGTAGTAGCGTGCGGGACGCTCAAGTCGGGTATTGGTTTGAGTTAGAAAATCATCCTGAAATCGATCAACATCAAACGACAGATCGTGAATTTCTCATATTGGGCAAAGCATTTTATAACCAAAATAATTTACCCAAAGATATTTTGGTTCAATTAGAAAAGTTACTTGCCGCGAGCCGTTGGCTATCTTTAGGGGATGAAAGGCAGGCCAACGAGCTGTATGTGGTCCGTCGGCAAATTTCTGTGGTGCCTGAATATGATCCTTTATTACACCGGCCACCTGCGTTTCCACAGCGGGCTAAAGTGGTCGGTCCAGAAGGTGAAAGTATATATGTCGATGCTTGGGGGCGTATCAAAGTTCGGTTTACGTTCACCCGCAGTGACGACCACAGTCATGATGGTGGAGCAGGGAGTAATGATAATGACAGTGACTCGGCTTGGTCGATGTACTGACTCCATGGGCGGGTGAAGGTTATGGGGCACGTTTCCATCCTCGTATTGGTGAGATCGTGGTCATCGACTTTTTTGAGGGTGATGTGGATCGTCCCTTTGTAGTAGGACGAATACATGAAGCTGAACGATCTCAGACCATGTTTGACCTCAAAGGTCAACTTCCTAAAACCAAAAAACTCAGTGGTATCCGCTCGCAAGAAGTTGCGGGAACAGGCTTTAACCAACTGCGCTTTGATGATACGACGGGTCAGATCAGTACCCAATTACAAAGTAGTCATGCAGCGACACAGCTGAATTTAGGTAATCTCAGCCATCCTAAAGAACAAGACAGTAGCCATGGCCGTGGTGAGGGTTTTGAGCTGCGAACGGATGCTTGGGGAGCAATGCGTGCAGGTAAAGGTTTACTCATTAGTACCTATGCGCAGGATAAAGCCGTTGCCGATCATCTTGCTGCTGCTGAAGCTCAGTCTCTTTTAAATCAAGGGCATCAGAGCATGAATATGCTGAGCGATTTAGCCGTAAAGCAGCAGACCGATGCATTAAATGTGATTAATCGTTTGCCGAAGTTAATAAACTCTTTAGAAATCAAAAGTACTGCCGAAGGTGTCAAAGCGACTTTAAATTTGTTCAAGGAGGATTTAAGTCGAGACCCATTGGCAGCGTTAAAAAACTGCAAAAGTTTTGTCAAAGAAATGGGCTCAATCGCACATGATGTCAAAAGTACAGTAAAAGAATTTAAAGCATTCTTTAATGATGCCGAAGATGCCTTTGATAACTTAAAGTCTGTCATAGATCATATTGAAGAAAATGGTAAAGATGTGATTCAGGGGAGAGTCGCAAGTCTGAAAAGCAACCTAAAAGAGGATCCATTAAAAGCATTAAAAGATGTGGGTAAATTGATCGAAGACATCAAATTTAACCCTGATGATTTATTGAATAATGGTGGTTTTGGTTTGCCACCAGCAATGACACCCATAAAAGCATTAGAAAAAGTACAAGGTTTTATAGAAGGCTATGCGCAAGGTTTAGAAAAATCCAATACAGCGGCAAAACAAGAACAAGGCAAATTATTCCGCCAAGCGTTGATGTTGCTTGCATCACCTAATGGTATTGCACTCACCACACCGGAAGATATTGTTTTACAAGCCTCGCAGGATATTGCAGAAAGTGCACAAGGTTCGATTAATTTCAGTGCTCAAAAGAATATTGTCGGGCATGCACAAGACAAAATCAGTTTGTTTGCGGCTCAAAAGGGCCTGAGTGCTTATGCCGCAAAAGGCAAAGTGGAGTTACAAGCACAAGATGATGCCATTGAAGCGATTGCGCGAAAAGTCATTAAGTTAATTTCAACCGAAGACAAGATTGAGATTACCAGTCCAAAAGAAATTGTACTGACCGCAGGCGGTTCACAACTCAAAATTAATGGGAGTGGTATATTTACCACGACAGGTGGCAAGTTTGAGAGTAAGGCAGGGCAGCATAGTTTTGTGGGAGGGAATGAGGTCAAAGGAGAAATTATTGCATTACCGAGGAATAACCAAAAGATATTTACGAATAAATGGGACTTTTATGACTTATTTTATAAAGCTGATTTTTCAGATATTAAATATAAGTTAATAAATAATAAAAATAATACTTACATTTCTGGCACTTTAGATGAACACGGGCGTACAAAAAGGCTGAGTAAATCTAATAATGAAAACCACGATATCCTTATTGGCACTGAGGGTGAATGGACAGTTTCATTAGATGATGGAAGTGTTGATGTAGATTTTGAAATTAAATGTAGTTGTGATTCATATGAAGAACATGGAGATGAAATTTAACCATGGATTGTTTAGCGAATATTAAATTTTTAGATGCTTTAGATCAGCCGATTAATAGTTTATTTCATCAACTGTGGGTTGGTTCGATTTTGATTTCTGATCATGTTACGAGTGATAATGGAGAGTCAGTATGGATTAGACGCCCAGTAGGAACAATTATTGATGTTCATATAAAAAGTATAGTTTCTGGGGAATATATATCTAAAGTTAAATTCGAGCTTATAGGTGAAAAAACAATATTTATTATTCGTAGTCCTAAAATTTTATTAAAAGGTGTAAATCTTTCGGCAAAAGATGTAGCAACAGGTACTTATGTTAGATCGACATATATTGTTGCTGAAGGTGATTACTTATCTAGAATTGCTGATGATAATCATACAACTACAGCAGAACTGATAGAAATAAATAAACTTAAAAGTGGTACAGATATTCATCCAGGACAAGTCCTTAAAATTCCTACAAAGAAACAGGAAGTGTCGATATCTATCGATAAGAGTAAAGCAAAAGCTTTACCAAAAGCTACGGCTCAAAAAGAAACGATTAAGATTATCGTGGTACAACAAACAGATACCTTAGCATTGATTGCAAAACTCACTGGAAATACAGTTGATGAAATCAAGAAACTAAATGGATTAAGCGATGTCAAACTGGTCAAAAATCAAAAGCTAAAGGTTTATGACCGTAAAATATCTTTTACTTCAAATAAAGAAGAAAAATTAAATAATAAACAGGATGCAAGTCAGAAATCTACACCCACAGTAAAACAGGAATCATCGAAGAGTCAGGAACAGACGCCTGTTGCAAAAGTTGAAGCTTTAACGCCAATTAATGTAACAGGTTTGTTGCCAGAGGCATGTGGTGGTGAAAGACATTACAAGAGGACTTTGGCACGTATAGCAGAACTACATTCAGTTTATCAGCCTTATGTTGTTAAATTGATAAATGAAGGATATAAAAAGTTAAATATCTGCTAGGTGGTTACAGATGGTTATAGAAGCCCGTCAGCGCAAGATGCGTTGCCAAGTTCAAATACAAATGCTAAAGGGTTAAGTAGCTATCATCAATATGGTTTAGCTATTGATTTATATTCTGTACGAGATGGGCAAATAGTCCTTTATAGTAATAAATTAACTACAAAACAAAGAGGTGATCAAGCATTAGATGATCATAGAAAGTTAGGGCCTATTGGTGAAAAATTAGGCTTGGTATGGGGTGGACGATGGAAAAGTATAGTTGATAATCCTCATTATGAACTACATCCAAATGGTCAAACATGGCATGATTTAAAACCTAAACTTTTAGAAGTTGGTGTTGGAAAATATAAAAAATTAAAATTTTAAAATAAGGATTAGTTAGTGAAACAAATTTTTTTCTTATTCCTATGTATGTTTATAGCTAGTGCCTGCACAGCTGTAAATAATAAAAAATTAGAATATACCGGTGATGAAATTGATGTTAAATTTAAAAAAATACAAAAATATATTACTAATTATGAGGTTGAAGGAGGTGGCCCTATACTTGATAATGTGATTAAAATTTATACTATTGATCGTGATCAGTGTGTAATTGTATCGAAAATTGAGGGTGATTCTGGTGTTTATGGAACAGAGTCAATATTATATTTTTCTAAATCTAAGATTTTATATGGGTATAGATATAATTACAGTTATAGTTTTTATAATGGAGAGGGATCTAATAAAGTAGATAAACTAAATTACTCAAATCCATTGTTGCCTATTGATGAAATTGAATTAAAAAAAATATTTAATACTTTTAAAGTGGGTTTTAATCAAAAAACAAAGAATGAATGTGGTTGAATATTCTTAAAATATTCTATAATGATGTTATTCAGAATTTCATATACTGCTCATAAAATATTTAAAGGTTGATAAAATCTGATCTCTTTAATATGCCAAAATTTTCAATAATTCCTCACTTGTTACAAAGCAAGAAGCACCATCCATAGACGTTACGAAGTGGAGCAGTCAGTCATCAATTGGGTGTAAATAGAGCTAATTCATATTTAATAGCTAAGGTAAAGAAATTTTTGAAAAAATTAAAGCATATCATTCATCAACATAGGTTTTAAAAATGAAATTAACCAATGAAAATGGACCAAATTTAAGAGTTATGCAAGTTAAAAATAATAAGTTAGTTAATGAAAATTTATATATATTTAAACAATAGAGTAGAAATAGATAGTAATTT
>NZ_LQXP01000039.1:0-37226 GCF_003268405.1 Acinetobacter sp. CFCC 11171
CTAAAAGATAGTTAGCTTACTTTTTTGATTTATCATGAATAAAATTTTATTTATTATTGACCATCTTGGCTGCGGTGGAGCGGAGAAAATCACACTGCAGTTAGCCGAATATTTGGCTAATAATGGGCATGATATTCATCTCGCTGTTTTAAATGGTAATTCAAATCATTACTCTTGTTCAAAAGCGATTAAGTATATAGATCTTAAAGTCCAAATTTCCTTTTCTAAGGGGAAAATGTGGAAAAATAAAACACTAAATGAATACGAGAAACACCAAATTAATGAACTATTAAAATATAGCTTTGATCTTATTATAACCGGGTATAATAACGGGCATTGGTTAGCACCCTACTTAAAAGGGAACGTTTGGCATTGGATTCATGGTGATCTTTTAGAAGTTCGTAAATTTAATAACCCTTTGAAGCAAATGAAAGAATACCTACGTTTTTTCAAAAATAAAAGAAAATTTTCTAAATTATTTCACAATCGAAAGTTAATCACTGTTAACCGTGATCTAGAAAATAAAGCTAAAAGATATGCTAACCCAAGCTTAGTCAAAACTATTGCCAATGGTGTAACGGTTCCATCTCAATATCTAAATCAATATTCATCTACAGACAAAAAATGGGACGTCATTTTTGTTGGAAGACTAGTACCAATTAAACAAGTTGATCATGCTCTTAAAGCTTTTGCCATGTGTGAAACAAAGCGCAGAATGGCTATTGTTGGTGACGGAACAGAAAGACGTAATCTCGAAAATCTTGCACGTGATCTAGGAATTTTAAACCGAGTTGATTTTTTAGGTTGGATTGAAGAACCTTATAAAGTGATGCTTCAAAGTAGGTGTTTAGTACTCTCCTCACTGTATGAAGGGAGCCCAGTGACCTTAGCAGAAGCAATTTCACTGGATATACCTGTAGTTAGTTATAATTCCTCTTTAGGTATTCAAGATTTACTCAATCAACAAAACTTCTCTTTTATGCTCGTAGAGAAACAAAACATCGTGGCATTGGGTCAGGCCATTCAAAAATGCTTGCATAAACCTTATCACTATGATGACGAATTTAAGTTTAAAGTTCATATCGAAAACATGACCCAAAAAATTCTAGACCTACGTATTTGATATTTTTACTAACATATTCTTTTCCTTTTTAATTTTTTTTGAGGCTATTGATGAAATATTCAAACATGATTTATTTAGAAGGTAAAAAGACATTTAATATAGGTGACTATATTCAAAGTCTTGCTGCTCAACAGTATCTACCTTCTATTGATTATTATATTAACAGAGAAGAACTTGGAAATTTTAGTGGTGATCGTACTAAGCTGATTATGAATGGCTGGTTTACTCATCATCCAAAAACTTGGATTCCACATCCTCACATTGATCCCCTTTTTATATCCTTCCATGTCAATAAATATGCTGAAAACGATATGCTCTCCGAAGCTGGGATTGAATATTTAAAACAACATGCTCCGATTGGCTGTCGTGACTATCATACAAAAGAAACCTTACAAGCTTATGGTATAGATGCTTACTTTTCAGGATGCTTGACACTCACATTAGACGGCTATAAGGCACCCGATGATGAACATACAGATGATATTTATATTGTTGACCCATTATTTAATTTTCCATCAAAAAAGAAGTTTTTAACAAGTTTCAATAGTATTCGGAAATATATAAAAACTGGAGACATGTTTAAATTAAATGCAATAGATAAAATTCTAAAAAAACACTTTAGCCAAGATATTCTCGATCAAGCTCAATATATTGAACATGAATTGCCTTCGAATACTTATTCAGAAGATGAAAAATTTAAAATTGCTAAAGATCTTTTGCATAAGTATGCACGCGCCAAACTTGTAATCACCTCTCGAATTCACTGTGCTTTACCCTGCTTAGCCTTAGGTACACCTGTCATTTTTATTAATGGGTTTGACTCTTTAGGTGATACATGTCGCTTCAATGGCTTAATGGATTTATTTAACACTATTAGCGTTGATCCTCAAACACACCAATCTATATTAAATCTAAATAGCACACAGCGCATTGTTTTGAATTCAATTCCCAAAAATCCAACAAATTACCAAGAGTTAATACCTCATCTTAAAAAAACCTGTGCGGATTTTATTCAACACTAGGTCATATATGTGAACGAGTCATTAATATCAGCATTAATGACTCGCTTTGCCTTTAAGTACTTAAAGATGTTAAAAAAGTATGTAGCTGTTTTGCAACTTTGTTAAAACTATATTTTTGTTGTGCATTTTCATGTCCTTGCACTGCATAACGCTGCAAGTTTTCAGGGTGATCTAAACAAAATTGAAGCTGCTGGACTAAATCTTCCACATCGCCACATTTTGCCATCAAGCCATTTTCATCATGTCTAATGATCTGCTGAACACTAATATGATCACTCGCAACTACAGGCACCCTCCAAGCAAAAGCATCTAATATAGCTAAAGGTTGAGTGTCATTCATGGTAGGAACAAGGGCAATATCAATATCTCTATAGAATTTTGTTTTATCATTGCCCCCAATCCATCCAAGAAACTCAACTTCATTTTCTAACTTAGAGTCTTTAACTTGCTTGATCAAGGATTCCTTTTGCTCACCTTCTCCAGCAATTAACAATTTAACTAGATAACCTCTTTGCTTCAGTTGTTTTACAGCAGAAATTGCTATATGTGTACCTTTATATTCAACTAAACGCGTCATAATACCTAAGACTACGGGTTCCCCAAGGTTTTTAGCAAAAGAAGGTTCATCATCTGGTAAATGTATTAAATTTGAAATAACCGCTTGTGATTTTTGACTCAAATCTACCCCTTTCTTTTTAGCAGCCTCAGCAACACACTGCCCTACATAAGGAGTAATATGAATAAATCCATCTGCACGTAATGTTCTTTTCACGTTATGACTATGATTCATCGTAATAACAGGGCATTGAATTCGTGCAAAAAGCAGTGCATTTTTAAATAAATAAACCGCACGCCCACTATGAGCAATCACCACATCAGGTTTATAGTGTCTTAACCATAGTGCTAATTTAACTGTAGCGACTGGATCATAAAATCCTGAGTTATTTAGGCACCAAGAGCGATAGCCCTCAATTTTTTGCTTTTGATTATCAGTGCCATAAACAATCATCCCCTCATGACCCTTACTTTCTAAAGCCTCATAGGTATTAAGCATTGCTTGCCAACGCCCGCCCGAGGCATCCCCATAAACCGTTTGTACAACTTTCATAATTTACTCAAAATTTAATCATCTTCAGTTTTGCTTTTATTGACTAGATTCACTCTAAATAAAGTAAATTCGTTCTTTAGCATTGTTCAATGCGCTTTAAATTATGCAAGATTCAAAGCTTGAACGAATTTAGTTTGCAAGATATCAACGTGATTTTGATCTTGAAACTTAGGACTATCTAACAGCTCATTCACCTCTTGAGCCTCTACACACATCACATAAGGATTCATCTTCCGATAATAGCTCTGGAAATTTTGACTAAGCTTGGTATTCTGAAAAAGTGGCACAATCACATTCTTATTCGCAATTATTGCCTCACTTAACATCGAAGTTGAGTCAGGTGAACAAATAATACTATGCGCAGAAAAAATCAAATCCTGTATTGTAATGCCTTGCTCTTGCCCAAATAAAATCAGCTTAACATTCGGCAAAGATAATTCTTGCTTCAACTCCTGTTGTAATAGTTCAGGAGTACGCCTTGATGTACAAACAAAATATTTTTGAGTCATATTTTGCAAGGCCAAATTTTTGATTAAATTTAACCAATTTGAACCACTACCAATTTTTACATCTGCTGTATCGGCGCCTAACAATATACTCACAATAGATTGGTCCAGATTCAAACCGAGTTTATTTTTTGCATTAATCTCATCTTGTTTGAGATTAAAACTCACCATCTTATTTGGAGCAATAGGATAAAATAAATAAGGAGCTTGATTTTCTTTATGTGGATCAATCGTAAAGACTACATCATAAGCAGATTCAGGCATACCTCTTAATGATGTTGCAATTATATTTTTTAAACTCGGATTACTATTTATTAAAATTTTTTTCAATAATGCATTCGCTAAAAGCGTATCACCACCTGCAGATACAATATAAAAAAGATCAGATGTTTCATTCAAAGTTTTTAAAGCTTCTGGCGTTAAGAAAAAGCTTAACATCCACTCTTTAGACAGCATATTATAAAACCGCTTAAAAATTTGCTGTACAATTTTTTTAGGCTTATTAATTGTTATCTTAATAATCTCAAAATTCTGCGCTTTATTAAGTAATTTCGCAATGCCAATAGATTGCGTTTCATGCCCAGGCTTACCATCAGTTAATAGTACAATCTTAACCATCCTAAGCCACTCCATCTTGAATTAATTTACTATATATCTCACAAGTATGATTCAGCATCATGTTAAAACTTAAATGCTGTTGAGCTTTACTAAAATAAGGAACATAGTTGTCTAAAGGATGATCTAGTTCTAAGTACTTTAAAATCACGGCATGTAACTTAGCTACACTAGCTGGCTGACATAATAAGTCTTTGGGCACAAATTCGCTCATCATGCCAACATCTGTTCCAAAAACAGGTCGATTGAGTAACAATGCCTCGCTCAAAGTATAAGGTCCACCTTCACGATGTGAGGAAACAACCAAAGCCTCATGGTGACTAATTTTCTTCTGGATTTCATGACTAAATCCACAGAGCTTAATCCGAGACTCTGAACCCAGATCACCAATCAACTTTTGTAAACGATCAAATTCTTCGCCTTCCCCATAAATATTGAGTTCTGCATCAATATCCTTCCAGGCTGTGATTAGTATGTCAAAACCCTTAACTTCATTTAAGCGACCAATCGCAATAAACTTTCTATTTTTCTCCCATTTATTAGGCTTTTCCGACAAGTCAACACCGTTATAAATCACTGATGTCTTAGAAGGTAGGTCTATTTGTTCTGCTAACTTTTGACTGACTGCAATAATATGATCAAAAGCAAAGTAATGTTTTAATTTAGATTTTGCACCATGAATCGTAACCACACATGGTACAGAGATTTTATCTATTAACCCACTCATGAGCTGTGCTGTCTTCGATGCGTGTGCATGCACAATATTAGGCTGAGTCATCTTAATTTTTTTCAAAAGCTGATATTTGGTCCATGGATTATGACGACTACCACTCATATCAAAACAGATACATTGAACATTATTATTAAAAAAAATTTTAAAGCGCTGATGTGCGATTACGCTCACGTCATGTTCATTTGCTAAACCATTTGCAAGTTCAATAACATGTTTTTCTAAACCACCATCTTCACAGCTAGCCATCACCAAAG
This sequence comes from Acinetobacter sp. CFCC 11171, assembly GCF_003268405.1. Taxonomy (NCBI): domain Bacteria; kingdom Pseudomonadati; phylum Pseudomonadota; class Gammaproteobacteria; order Moraxellales; family Moraxellaceae; genus Acinetobacter; species Acinetobacter sp. CFCC 11171. The sequence continues at coordinate 5,362 of NZ_LQXP01000039.1, forward strand.
TAATACGCACAGACTACCCCTCACGCTTACCTAATTTCATCCGCAACTTCACCGCAAACATTGAGTCCTTACCACTAACTTTAATCCGTTGTAATTGCATAAAGTCGGGACTTAGGCCATCAATGCCCTCTTTGGTGGTCACAGCATTGCTATAACCTGCCTGCTCTGCTAAACGCACATCGCGCTCAGAATAAATGCCGAAAGGATAGGCAAAACTCTCTACGGGTTTTAATATTAAATTTTCTAAAGCTTGTTTAGATTCATCAAGCTCTTTCAAACACTCAGCATCATTTAATTTATCTAAATTGGCATGCGTTAATGTATGTGAACCAATTTCGACAATACCACTTTGTGCCAAAAAGCGAACTTGCTCATCATTAAGTTTCGGTTCACGTGCCAATTCACCACTATTATGATGGGCTTTTTTATAGGTCGACCAGTCACGATCATGGCGATCAACCACCACATAAATAGTGCCTTTGGCTTGGTACTTTTCTAGTATGGGAAAAGCATTCTCTAAATTATCTAAATAGCCGTCATCAAAGGTAATTGCTACAGTTTTTTTAGGATGCTGCCCCCAATTTTGCTGCAACTCATGCATTGTGACAAAATGAAAACCCTCAGCTTTCATCCAAGCCACTTGCTTCTCAAACTCTTCAGGTTTAACCCGCAACTTATTAAATTTTGCACCATCGATATGCTCAGACACCATGTGATACATTAAAATACGCGGTCTTTTCCAATCTACAGCGGGCTTCCACCAAGCATATTTATAACTCCACGCGAGTAAAATCATGAGTGTAAAAATACAAATATAAATCACAATATGGACCAAACCAAAGTTCCTTTCCAAATAGTGCCACAGTCCTCTTCATAAGAAAAGAAAAGTTCTCAAATTGAGCGAGCCGTATTGTGTATTTAAAATTCCATTAAAAAACTGAATTCTATATTGAATAGAAATCAGTTTTTAAGTCCCTTTTAAATTGAGTGCTGCCTTATTGTGAACATAAGGCTTTGGCTTCTTTAGCGTTTACTTCTGTAAATTTACTAGAGCTATCCAGCGGTAAATTAATATTAATAAAAATTTGATCGTTATTTTCATTTGGATTAATAATTTTACGTCCAAATGAAGCAGCAACAATTTTACCCAATTCATAATTTGTCATATAACAATTTGAATATTGAAGATCATCTACCCATTTTTCAGCACCATTGACCCCAAACATCAGAATTGGCACAGCAGCGGACTGCAAAATTGGAGTTCCATGCCCCCATAAACTATTCTCACCAAATAACTCACCATGATCTGATGTATAGAAAATAAGCGTTGGCTTAGAACTCACTCTTTGAGCTGAGGCTCTCAAGGCTTTAAAAAAATCATCTTGAAAATGCATTGAGTTATCATAAGTATCAACTAATTTTGAAAACTCATCTTTATTGCCTGTATAAAAATTATAAGCCTGCGGGTAGTTTTCTTCATATGCAAAATGACTATTACGCTGGTGCAGAACCATAAAATATGGCGTTTTCGCTAAAGCCTCTTTCTTCTTTTCCATCAACTCTATTAATCGCATATCAGTTGTATTCTCTGGCATTTCTTTAGAGAAAACATCATGAAATTGATTAATATCTTTCATGTTTACTAAAGATGCGAGAACGCCAGATTTTTGATTAGATAGATATAAGGTATTGCGGCCAGTCTCTTTAGCAAGCGTAAATAAATTTGTTTGCATGGATAATAACTGCTCAGCATTATCTGGTTCATAAATAACATTAAGCAAAAGTGGAACACCAATACGTGTAGAAAAACCTCGACTGATGCCATAAAAATATTTAAATCCTGATTGCCCATTAAGTGAGCTCAAAAATGGGGTGGTTTGCCTTTCATAACCATATAAGCCCAAATGTTTAAATGCAGTACTTTCACCAACGACCACAATCACATTAAAGTCTTGCACTGTATCAATATTTTCAACACTGTATTTTGAATATACTTTTTTAGCTTCAGGTTCTGAAAATAAAGATTTACTGCTTCCAATTAAAAAGTTGGAAATACAATTAATGGTATTTCTCACAACTGGGTAATGTAGATTATTTTCAAAGACTTTTCCCTTTAAGGCTGGAACCATAAGTCCCATTAAACCTAATACGGCAACCATAAAAAAGAGGTATTTTTTATATCCTGCTTCTTTATTGTTTACATATTTCAAAATATAAATAGTATTTAAAACAATCAGCAGTAAATATAGACACAGCGGAATAAGGAAAATTTTTATTCCACCAGACAATCCTCCCATAATATCGGCAAATTCATAAAAAAATTGACTAATATCATAAGGCATTAATAAACGGCCAAAATAGGTCAAAAAAACAATATTGGAACCAATAATGTAAATAATAAAGTTAGTTACAATTAAGGAAAAAGTTTTATACCCAGATAATAAACTGAGATAAAATAAAATGAAAACTAATATGTAACTTTCAACATATTTTGAGAACTCAATACTTACTACGCCATTCTTTGTTAAAAAGTATTCTGCCCCCCCCAAAAAAAGCACTAAAAAAAATGTATAAAAAAAAGTGAATTACACTCTTTTTATGTAGAAGCAATCTCATTCCTATCTCCGATAATGTTCTTGTATCAGGACTTGCTGCTATTTTCCTTAGATACAAATTTTGAACGCCACTGTACTTAAGTTACGGCTTTTTTTCCATCATTTATTTTATTGATATTGTTCAAAAAAAGCGTAAGCGTTAGTCACTGCATTTTAGTATCTTAATTTATCTAGATGTTTATATTAAAGAATCTGTTCATTATTTGAATATTTCAACTGCAACTCGAGTTGCTTCAGCAAAATATTGTGGTTGAGCTAACTTAGACAAGGCAGTAAAATGAGTAATATACTGTTGATGAAAAAGGTGATCGACAGATGTTGTAATTCGATCATGTCTGAGTCGATCCACTTCTATCACCCCGACTTTACAACCCGCGGTGAGAGCCTCGTAAATCATTGAAACACTATCTTCAGTTACCCAAACCGCTTCGGCTTTTTGCATTTCTTCAAAAATCCAACCTTGCGGAGTGACTTCAACTGGGAAAATCTGTACTTTTTCAATATTCTTTAACTGTTTTAATTCTACTAAAAACGCTTTTGGTGTGCGCCGTGAAGTGGTCAAAATGATTTGTGAATTTGGATTCTGCTCGACTATTTGTTCAATCGCTTGGAGTACTTTAGCCGCATTCCACTGATGGCGTTTTGACGAGCCCCCCAAAGCGATCAAGATTCGACCATGCTGATGCCGCTCTTCATTTACAATAGGATTTAACGCACCTTGTGTGGTTAGTACTTTATTAGATGCCTGAATACCATCGTGCTGTGGAATCACAGCATAATCAAACCATGCAAACGGCAAGCTTGGCTTCATTAAAATAATGGTTTTGGCTTTGTTATACACTTTGCCCAACAGCCATACCCTAAAATGTGTATGGCTGCCGACGCCAAAAATATAGGTTGGCTCGTGTTCTACGGCATGAAGCTGATGGCTAAATAGCGCAGAAATAAGTGTCACTATAGGCAAATCATCAATTGAAATTTCTTGAAATGTGACTGCTTCCTGAGATTGGCGCTGCATGGCTTTAAATAAACCCAAAGCTTGTGAGCGATGTCCTGCTTTACCATCACTGACATAAACAATATGCATAGTCACGTTCCCAAAAATTCAATATCTTCAAGCCAATAAAAAAGGCGAAACTTAGTTTCGCCTTTTCATCTTAACCGATCAGCTTATTTTACGTAAGTTAACCAGTGCGCATATTTAGGGTCTTTACCCTGAACCGCATTAAAGAATGCAGTTTGGATTTGCTCAGTGATTGGACCACGACAACCTTCACCAATTTGACGGTCATCATATTCACGGATTGGCGTCACTTCAGCAGCAGTACCTGTGAAGAATGCTTCATCAGCGATATAGAATTCGTCACGTGTAATACGACGTTCAACCACTTCAAAACCAAGGTCTTTCGCAATCGTAATAATGGTTTGACGGGTAATACCATCAAGTGCACCACCCGCGATGTCAGGAGTATGAATCACGCCATCACGAACTAAGAATACGTTTTCGCCTGAACCTTGACATACATAACCTTGTGGGTCGAGTAACATTGCTTCGTCATAGCCAGCATGTGCCACTTCTTGGTGTGCAAGAATTGACAAAGTATAGTTACCAGATGCTTTTGCTTTACACATGGTCACGTTTGGATGATGGTGCGTAAATGAAGACGTTTTAACACGGATACCCTTCGCCATCGCTTCATCACCAAGGTAAGCACCCCAGCTCCATGCAGCAACAACGGCATGAATGGTATTGTCAGTTGCTGCAATACCTAATTTTTCTGAACCAATAAAAATAATTGGACGTAGGTAGCAAGAAGCCAATTTGTTTTCACGAACCACATCAATTTGAGCTTGTTCTAATGCTGCATGATCAAATGGGACTTTCATTTGATAAATTTTTGCAGAATTTAATAAACGCTTAGTGTGTTCTTTTAAACGGAAAATAGCCGTTCCATTCGGAGTTTCATAAGCACGGACGCCTTCAAACACACCCATGCTGTAATGCAATGTATGTGTTAATACGTGAGTTTTTGCCTCACGCCAGTCAACCAATTGTCCATCTTGCCAAATAAAACCATCACGATCAGCCAAGTTCATGGCACACACTCCAAATTTTTATACACAGTCATTTTTATCCAATGCAAACGTTGCAGTTGGATCAATTAATCTTTGCCATAGCTTGCAAACGACCACTCGGGTATCGTGCCAATCGTCAGCTGAAACTTGCATGGATTGATTCGCAAGTGCTAAACGGTGGCTCTCGGCTCGTTCACGGAGATAAGCTTGAATCAATGCTGTCGCATCGGCGCTGGATAAGCAATCCGTTCTTGCGGCATCCTCAAGGATTCGTACGTTGTCAGAGTAATGGGCGAGATCGGGATTCGACCCACTCCATGCTAATACTGCATACTGTGCCATAAATTCGATGTCAACGATACCACCTGCATCTTGTTTTAAATGAAAAATTCCATCTTTTTGCTGCTCTTTAGAAGAACCTAGATGGTCTTTCATTTTTTGGCGCATTTTGAGCACTTCTGCACGAACATTGTTCTCATCTCGTGGCTGCGTCAAAATATTGCAGCGCAAGTTTTCAATTTCAATCCGTAAACTGTGCTCGCCTGCAATGGTTCTGGCACGTACCAAAGCTTGATGCTCCCAGACCCAAGCATTTTTATGTTGATATTGCTCAAAAGCTTTTAAGCTGGTCACCAATAACCCCGCCTCTCCCGAAGGTCGTAAACGTGTGTCCACTTCATACACTCGACCATCTAGGGTTTGCGTGGTCATTAAGGACATAAATTTTTGTGCAACCCGCATGGCAAATTCAAAGCCACTAATTGGTTTCTGTCCATCGGTATCCGCTTGTTCGTCCATATAGTGAATAAACACCAAATCCAGGTCCGAACCATAACCCAGCTCGATGCCACCCACCTTGCCATAGCCAATTACCGCGAAAGCCGTGTGATCAATCGAACAACGCTGCCCTTCTGCATCGATTGGATAGCCATGTTTTTTGGCAACAATTTGATATGCCAAATGCAAGGTTGCATTCACAGACACTTCAGCAATATCGGTCAATGCATCCGATACTTTCATCAACGGGCTTTCGGCCAAAACATCACTAGCAGCTACTGCTAAGACATTGGATTTTTTAAATAATCGAAGAACACGCATCTGATCTTCAACTTGATCAATTTCAATTCGAAGCAGTTGTTGACGTAGAGAGTCTTCTAAATCTTTACGCTTTGGCAGCTCAAAATCCATCGATAAAAACTCATCCAACAGCACGGGATAATGCGTCAATTCTTCGCAGATCCACGGACTCACTGTTGCCATTTTCACTAATCGTTGTAATGCCCCTTTGCTCTCAATCAGCATCACCAAATAGACCGTACGGCGCAGCACCGACTCCACCAAAGGCATGAGACGTAGTAAGGCCACCTGAGGTTTATCGGACTGTAATATCGCCTCAATGAGATGTGGCCAAAAAGTTTTTAAACGCTGTACTGCTTTGGCAGGTAATTTTTTCAGCGCATGCCCATACCAAAATTCGTGAATTAAATTTTTGGCATCATCATCTAAAACATCATTTAACTGTGCTTCTAAATGACTAAAGCTTTCCAATAACGGATCGGGTTCTTTTTCTTTAATAAGATGTTCAAACTGGTAAATGACTTTGGCACGTTTCTGATTGAGCACATTCAAAAAGTCATCCCAAGATGCAAAACCTAAAGTATCTAAAATACGTTGGCGTGGTTCAGGCTCATGTGGCAACGATTGGGTTTGCTGATCATTGAGCGCTTGTATCGCATGTTCAATACGACGTAAAAATAAATACGCATCTTCTAAATCAGCAACCGCGGTATTTTCTAATAATCCAACTTCACCTAAATGATGCAGACTCACTAAACATTGACGGTCTTGCAACTCGAGTTTTGAACCGCCATAGATGAGCTGAAAGACTTGAACAATAAACTCTACTTCACGAATTCCGCCTGCACCGAGTTTAATATCATCTTCGATATTACGACGTAGCACTTCACGTTCGATCATGGCTTTCATGTCACGCATAGCTTCGAAAGCGGTGTAATCGACATATTTGCGGAAGACGAAAGGTCGGGTCATTTCCAGTAACTCGGCGCCTTCTTTACCGCCCGTGACGATCCGTGCCTTAATCCAGGCATAGCGTTCCCATTCGCGTCCATGCTGGCTTAAATATTTTTCTAATGCCGCATGACTGATTGCCAAGGCAGAACCATCGCCCCATGGGCGAAGGCGCATATCTACACGGAAGACAAAACCATCTGCGGTAATATGGTCAAGCAAGTAAATTAATTTCTGGCCCCATAAAATACAGAACTGCTGCACATCAATACATTTTCGACCGTTGGTTTCACCCTGTTCATCAAAGGCAAAAATAAGATCAATATCACTTGAAAGATTAAGTTCCTGCGCACCCAGTTTTCCCATGGCAACCACAATCAGGTCTTGAACTTTCCCCTTATAGCTTAGCGGTTCGCCATATTTCGCAATCAACGGCTTTAGTGCAAAATCTTTTGCCGCACAGATGGATGCATCGGCAAAGTCTGAAAGCTCTCGAGTTAAGGTGACGACATCGGTGAGTTGATTGGCATCTTGCCAAATCCAACGAAACATCAGACGTGCGCGCAGCACACGAATTGCACGCATCCAGCTATTTTCATCTTGGATATCGGCAAGGCTGCTTACGACAAAATGTTGAATTTGTGCTGTACTGAGCGAGGTTTGAAACTGATCAATTGCATAGTCTTGTTCTAAACTGGCCTGATGGATTCCGAGCACCTGTTCAGCATATTGACTGGCACGTAATGTTTTCTGCAATTGCTCCGTATTCATTTCACAAACCCTAGCGTGATTTTTTTCTAGTTATAACAGTTGATAACGCTTAGGGAAAAGTATTTTTAGGCTTTTATACCAATAGACGCGCTTTAAAGCTCGCTTAAGGTCGCATCTTTCTGTGCATTGCAGCTCTCGGTACTTAGGGTTTGATGCAGACTTGTCGCCTTTGGCAGCCAGACTTTAAATTGTGTGCCTTCACCTTCTTTCGAGTTCACCACAATTTCACCCTGATTCAAGTCCACAAAGCGCTTACACAGCACTAAACCCAACCCCGTACCACGCTCTCCTGCCGTACCTTTAATACTAACCGTCAGTTTTTGCTGAAATAAATCATCAATCTGAGCTTGGGTCATCCCCAATCCAGTATCTTGAATAGTGAATAAAATCCGTTCACCATCTTGTTCGGCAGAAATCGTCACCACACCTCGTCCATCGGTATGAGTAAATTTCAATGCATTTGACACCAAATTTTGCATCACTGATGTGATCATATTGATATCTGCATTGACTTTAATGCCTTCAGGCACGGCATTGATCAGTCGGATATTTTTCTTCACGGCCAAGCTATTTAAGACATCACTCACAATTTTTGCAGACTGATGCAAATCAAAATTAATCGGGTGATAAACAAAGCGACCACCTTCTGCCATAGCCCAGTTCAATAAGCTTTCTAAGAGGTTATACGTCGACTGTGTGGTGTCATATAAATAGTCTGCAATATTTTGCACACTTGAATCATCTAAGGTATTGCGCTCCTGCGCCAAAACTTCAGAAAAGCCCAATAGGCCATGAAATGGCGCTCTTAAATCATGAGCAATAATTTGGAAAAATTTAGTCTTACTAAAATTCAGTGCCGACTGCTGTTCATAAGCTTCTTTTAATTCGGCATTTTCAACGCGAAGTTGAATGATGTTGACTAGACTTTGTACAAATTCTTCAACGATCTTTAATTGTTTGGATTCAAATGCAGTGACTTGATCATCAAATAATATCACTTTACCGATAGATTCTTGGTCATATTTTAAATCGAAAGCGACTAAACGCTGATGCCCTAATCCAAGTTCTTGCATATAGTTGGAATAAGCTTGGTAATTTTCAGCGTCTCGGTCTATACGAGAATGTTCAGCAAAAAACTGATCTAGACGATCATCATCAGCTTCGGCCATAAAGGCCTTAAATATGTGCTCTGACGCATACCATATATAAGGTTCATTTTTAAATGCGAGGACAGCATTCTCGACTTGCACAATACCACGCGCAAACTTTAAAAATTCTGCAATGCGGTTGTCGTCCGTATAAACCCCCATCAATAAAGACAAACGACAGGCAGTTAATAATTCGGTTTGTGTACCAATATCCAGTAAACGTAAAGCCATCCCGTTGCTCTCCTCAGGGTTTATCTTAAAGATAAAAACCAACTGTTCTGTTCAAGATTAATAGCAAAAATAGCCCAAACACTCAATAACAAAACCCAACAAAAAAACAAACATCATTTACGAATGCGCTATTTAATCGAACTTTCATCCAATTAGAAAATAAAAATATCTATAAAGAACATAACATTAAAGGTAAAACAAAAATTAAAACAATAAAATTAGAAACTTAAATTAATTTAAATTTTATTGACTGTTTATTTTAAATCGTACTTTTCGCGTTTTATTCAAACTAAAAACATGACTAAAAGAAATATTCACTTACATAAGACCTAAAAAACTGGGTTTAATTTTCTTTAACTACATCACAAAAAATAGTGAGTTTTATGATTATTCTACGACCAGATTGCTCATCAGGATGCTCGTTTCAGTCAGCTACACTAAATGAATCTATTTTTAAGTTTTTCTATTAGACTAATTTATTCGTTTTTATCAGTTGTGTGTGTCATTTGAGCATTAAACCATACTTGCTTGCTTTTACTTTATTAAACTGAGCTAAAGATTCGTTTCATGCTTCTACTGCACATGAACTCATTCACCCAAATGACTGAAGCTGAAAAAGTGCCATGCCTTATTCATCAGATATATAAGTTATCGTATAAACATTCCGAGAGCGCTCAAAGTCAAATAGAGCATTGAACTCACGTCGTTCTTTTATAAAGTCACCAATCCTGACTAATTTTCGAACTTACGCACCAAATCTACACCTAAAAGTTAAGGCATTCGGTTTGACCTATCAAACGCTTTGCTTTACAAATAAAACTTGAACGAGCCATAAAGAACAGATCAGCCCAAAAAAAATGATTTAAATTTAATTGTTCAATAGCTTTAAGCTATGAATAACAAGCTTTCAATATTTCCCTTTTCGGTTTTGCGCTAAAATTGGGCGTCAAACTGCACTTCTTTTGTATCATTTTTCTACGAAATGACCACATCACAGGATCTTGCGTTGACTGAAAAGCAATGAACCCCGATACTTTCATAGTTTTATTTAAGCAAATCGGTTCATAGAGGCGAGCCACAAGCTCGGACCTCAAAGACACAATCTAAAGCAAGGGGCTATATATGGCTGGTGGAAAGTCAACTATCATCTACACACTGACCGACGAGGCGCCATTATTGGCGACTTACTCTCTGCTGCCGATCATTGAAACCTTTACTAAACCTGCTGGCGTTGAAATCGTTAAACGCGATATCTCAGTTGCAGCACGTGTACTCGCTGAATTTTCAGACTATCTAAGCGAAGAACAAAAGGTGCCAAATAACTTGGCAGAGCTTGGACAATTAACCCAAGATCCAAGCACAAACATTATCAAACTTCCGAACATCAGTGCTTCAGTTGGCCAATTAACTGCTTGCATTAAAGAATTACAGTCTAAAGGTTTTGCAGTTCCGAACTACCCAGAAAACCCAGCGACTGAGGAAGAAAAAGAAATCAAGGCGCGTTATAGCAAATGCCTAGGTTCTGCTGTAAACCCTGTACTTCGTGAAGGTAACTCTGACCGCCGTGCGCCTACTGCAGTAAAAAATTACGCGAAGAAACATCCGCACTCTATGAGCGAATGGAAACAGTGGTCACAAACTCACGTTTCTCACATGGACGAAGGTGACTTCTACCACGGCGAAAAGTCTATGACTTTAGACCGCGCTCGCAATGTAAAAATGGAATTGATCACTAAGTCTGGTGAAACTGTTGTTCTTAAGCCAAAAGTTGCGCTTCAAGATGGCGAAATCATCGACTCAATGTTCATGAGCAAAAAAGCACTTTGCGACTTCTATGAAAAAGAATTAGATGATTGTAAAGAAGCTGGCATTTTGTTCTCTCTACATGTAAAAGCGACCATGATGAAGGTGTCTCACCCAATCGTTTTCGGTCACTGTGTGAAGATTTACTACAAAGAAGCATTCGAAAAACACGGCAAATTGTTTGATGAGTTAGGTATTAACATCAACAACGGGATGTCTGGTCTTTACGAAAAAATTGAAACTCTTCCGACTTCTCTTCGTGAAGAAATCATTGCTGACTTACATGCTTGCCAAGAACACCGTCCTGCACTTGCAATGGTTGACTCTGCAAAAGGCATCACGAACTTCCACTCACCTAATGACGTAATTGTAGATGCATCTATGCCTGCAATGATCCGTGGTGGCGGTAAAATGTGGGGTGCTGACGGCAAACAGTACGACTGTAAAGCTGTAATGCCTGAATCTACTTTCGCGCGTATCTACCAAGAAATGATCAATTTCTGTAAATGGAATGGTAACTTTGACCCACGCACTATGGGTACAGTTCCTAACGTTGGTTTGATGGCGCAAAAAGCTGAAGAATACGGCTCACACGACAAAACTTTCGAAATCGCTGAAGCGGGTGTTGCAAACATCACCGACCTAGAAACTGGTGAAGTGTTGATGTCACAAAACGTGGAAGAAGGCGATATCTGGCGTATGTGCCAAGTGAAAGACGCTCCAATCCGTGACTGGGTGAAACTTGCTGTGACTCGTGCACGCAACTCAGGAATGCCTGCGATCTTCTGGCTTGACCCGTACCGTCCACACGAAAACGAACTCATCAAGAAAGTTCAAACTTACTTGAAAGAGCACGACACTACTGGTTTAGACATTCAAATCATGTCTCAAGTACGTGCTATGCGTTATACACTTGAACGTGTTGCTCGCGGCCTAGATACAATTTCTGTAACTGGTAACATTTTACGTGACTACCTCACTGACTTGTTCCCAATCATGGAGCTTGGTACTTCTGCGAAAATGCTTTCTATCGTGCCTTTAATGGCAGGTGGCGGCATGTACGAAACTGGTGCCGGTGGTTCTGCTCCTAAACACGTACAACAGCTTGTTGAAGAAAACCACTTACGTTGGGATTCTTTAGGTGAGTTCTTGGCTCTTGCGGTTTCTCTAGAAGAAATGGGCATTAAAGAAGACAACGCGAAAGCGAAACTTCTGGCGAAGACTTTAGATGCTGCAACAGGCAAACTGCTGGATAACGACAAATCTCCATCACGTCGTACTGGCGAACTTGACAACCGTGGCAGCCACTTCTACCTTGCTAAATACTGGGCTGAAGAACTTGCTGCGCAAGACGAAGATGCAGAGCTTAAAGCGAAATTCGCTCCTCTTGCTCAAGCACTTGCTGAAAACGAAGAAAAAATCGTTGCAGAACTTGCTGAAGTTCAAGGTAAAGCCGCGGACATCGGTGGTTACTACGCTGTAGATACAGCAAAAGTAAATGCTGTAATGCGTCCAAGCGCAACTTTAAATGCTGCTCTTGAAGCTGCTCAATAAGTTGATGCAAAACTAACGCGAGTTAGTGATGTAAAAAACCAGCGCTTCGGCGCTGGTTTTTTTATACCCCAATTTATATAGTGTTATGCCAACTATTTCATTTAATACTTAGCTCTAAATTTTATGAATGTGAGTTATCAAAGGTTAGGATTTTTCATTCAACTATAGCTATATAAAATTATTCAATATAAAGAATTCAATACACATTAAAATTGTAATTACACAAAATAAGAGACATAAACAATTGATTTAACATCATAAAAATTCACAAATAGGCTAATTTGACACAATTGATAAAAAAGATTTGTCGCCTATCTACGATAAGCATAATCAAATATATACGCTACCTGACACATGTAGAGTCAATGAAAATTGGTTATTCACCTTTCCACGTTTTAAGTAGTTGACAAGAGCGTAATGTGTCCCTACAAAATTCAGACAAGGGAAAATCATGAAATTAACAGATAATGAAATTAGAGAACATCTCAAAGAATTCTATGGGTTCAAAGATGAATACAATAAGAAATACAAAGACGAGCAAAGACTGATTGATTATGTTTACAGACTATCTCACCCTTCTGTAAAGCCATATGTTCATATTCTTCGTCGTCAAACAGACCATCATATTTTGGTTTCAGACCTTATCTATAAAGATGCTGTAGAAACTGCGATAGGTGTAAACAATACATTTATTGGAAAGAATTCAAATTACAATGACTATTCGATTCCAAGAGCATACGCCCCAACAAAACCATTAAAAGGGAAACCATCTCCTCCAGGTATCGGATGCGACTTCCAAACCACACGTCAACTTGACATGTTTATGCTTGATGTTTTTGGTCTTAAGATTATTAAGTAGTAAGTTTAAGCTTCCAAAAAATTGCATTCATTGTGAAAAATCAGTTCATTATAGGTGCGTACTTACTCAAGCACGTACTTACTCACTTAAGTAAGTATTTACATTTCAACAAGTTACAATAATAAAAACTTTCAAATGCTAAAATCTTCTTGTATGCTTGGAGGGATCGGGATCGAATTCCCACAACAAAAAAAGTAGAACTATGACTCGTACAACAATCATTAAATATGAATTAAGTTTGATACCTAATAAAGACCAATATTCAATTCGATACTCCATCAATGGACAACAGTGGATTCATAATATGACCCACGAACACTTAATAGATGCTAGCGACTTTTTGAACAAAATTGCTATCCATGGGAGCATTGATCTACTGCGCTGGACAAAAACCACAGATAACTTTGATTTCATTTTATTAGTGAATAAACTCAAGCTCACCAAAAACAAAATGCATATTTGGAACGGTCAAGATAGCTATTGCACAATGTGGGGTACAGGAGGGCTCAAGCAAGACCGTCACATCTTGACAGACACACCTCCTGCAGATGTTTTTTGCTCAACATGTGTTGATCAATATCGCAGGCATGTTCCTAAAGAGAACCAAAAGATATTTGATGTAATGTATAGACTCAAACCTGAAGATCAGGACAACGTCCTAGAAAATGATATTGATCCATCCTTATTCTAAGAGTTATACGATGTATCAAGTAAAGCTCTCAGAGTTAGAATAATCATAAGGAGCTACATACCCTTTAGCTTCAATATCAATCAGGTATTGGCTCTACCACTGCATCATACGCTTACGCTCATGCAGATACTCTGCAACATGAGTGTAAGCACCCACAACCTTATCTCGCTCCTGATGACTCATTTGCTTCTCAATAGCATCTCTTTGAAATAACCCACACTCTCCTAACGCTGAGCGTGCCATAGCTCTAAAACCATGGAAGCATATATCTGTTTGAGTATCGTACCCCATGCGTCTTAATTAGCTATTAAAGGTATTCTCACAAATGAATATCACATTACTATGAGAACTTGGAAAGATCAGCTCCGATGTCCCTGCCAACCTTTTCACCTCCTGAAACAGTCTTATCGAATGATCAGATAGTGGGATGATATGTGCTTCTTTCATTTTTGAGCCACGATCTGAATGCTTAACTCCGTTGACATGGTTTCGCTTCGCAGGAATTATCCATTGCTTCTTCTTAAAATCGATTTCATCCCATCTTGCAAATCTTAGTTCGGATGAACGTATGAAGATATGTAAACTTAACTCCAAACAAAGCTTTGTCATTTCATCACCTGTGTCAGCTTTGATTCGTGCTAGTAGCTCAGGGAGACGAAGAAGAGGTAAAGCTGGTCTGTGATTTTTAGGTGCAGTAAGATCGAGGCTCTCCATTTCTCTTACATGGTTTACTTCAATGTATCCATACTGAACGGCATAACTAAAGATAAGTACTAGATAAGCCCTTATTCTCTGAGCATTATCAGCACTGGTCTCATAGATTTTGTTTAAGGTAATACGAAGATCTTTTGGCTTAACATCTTCGATCTGAAAATTACCAATATGAGGAAATAGATGGTTCTCAAATTTTCTCAATCTCTTTTTCTTGGTTTCTTCATCTAAAGGCTTCTTAACAGCATACAAATCAAGCCAAGTTCTAATGATGCTTTCTAGGGAGTAGTTTCTGCTTTGAGTGCTCTCTAGCTTTTCCAAGTACTCCTTCGGATCAATGCCTTCAGCTTGAAGAGTCAAATACTCTCGTCTTTTTTCACGAGCAAAAGCTAATTTACATTGAGGATAATTTCCAATCGTAACAACTACACGAGATCCCTGCTTATTCTTGTATTGGAAAATCCACGTCTTTGTCCCAGACTTCCTTATCCGAAGGTACAAACCATCACCATCGCATAATGTATAGTCTTTGGAATTGGGTTGAGAAGACTCAATTTGAGTCACAGTTAAAGGCTTAACTAACCGCGCCATACTTTTAGACATCCAGCTTTGTATTCTGGATGTTTATATGGATGTTTATTATTGAAGGCAAGAGCACAAAAAGGTACTAAAAAGGCACTATGTAAAAGCATGAAATATCACGCAAAGTGCACGTAAATCATTGATTTCCTTCAGGCAATAAAAACCCCAAGTCTTAATAAGCTTGGGGTTTTTTAGAATTTTGGTCCCGAGGGTCGGACTCGAACCGACACATCATCTCTGATAGTGGATTTTGAATCCACCGCGTCTACCAATTTCACCACCTCGGGAAGGTGTTGAAACGTATAATAAACTGTTTCAAAAACTTGTCAACGCATGATGTTCTCATTTGATTAAAAATAAACCGTATAAGAATTTTTAGATGGATAATCCATCAATTTCAGCGTTAAAACCTAAAAAAGCTTATACTAAGCCAAATTTCATTATCCCCTTTTCAGATTTCTTAACATGCAACTTTCTGACTTTAACTTCAATCTCCCCGACGAACTCATTGCCCGCTATCCGCTTGAAACACGTAGTGCATCACGCCTGCTCCATCTCGACATCAATGGTGAATATCACGACCATCATTTCACTGACATTTTAGACTTGCTCAATGAAGGTGACTTATTGGTACTAAACGATACCAAAGTGATGAAAGCCCGCTTAAAAGGCAAACGAGCAACTGGTGGTGCAGTTGAAGTCTTAGTTGAACGTATTCTTGACCCGAAAACCGCACATTGCCACATTAAAGCCAGCAATACGCCTAAACAAGGTGCGGAATTATTTATTGGTCCAGACGAAGTTAAAGTGACCGTTCAAGGCCGTCATGAAAACTTATTTGTTGTGGAATTTTCACAGCCTATTTTACAAGTTTTAGATTTATACGGTGCTTTACCGATTCCGCCTTACTTTAACCGTGAAGCAGAAGCGATTGATACCGAACGTTACCAAACTGTTTTTAACGATCCGACCAAATTGGCTTCAGTTGCAGCACCAACAGCAAGCTTACATTTTGATGAAGCGCTACTCAAAAAATTGGCAGACAAAGGCGTAAATAAAACCTTTGTTACCTTGCATGTGGGTGCTGGTACATTCTTACCCGTGCGCACCAATGACATTGAAAATCACATCATGCACAGCGAATGGTGTGACGTATCAGAAGAATCTATGGCTTTAATCCGTGAGACAAAAGCACGTGGCAATAAAGTCATTGCTGTCGGTACTACAGCGACTCGTGCGACTGAAAGTGCCGCTCAAGCCAATGGCGGCGAACTCAAGGGTTGGACTGGTGATACACAAATCTTTATCTACCCAGGTTATGAGTTCAAAGTAGTCGATCGTTTAATTACCAACTTCCATTTACCTGAATCTACCTTGCTCATGTTAGTGTCAGCGTTGTCTAATCGAGACAATATTTTGAATGCCTATCACCATGCCGTCGAAAGCCAATATCGCTTCTTTAGTTATGGTGATGCGATGTTAATTGATAATATTAACCACAAATAAAATTACGCCGAAATCATCCCTATGCCGATCGATTCTGTAAAGCACTCCATCCATATTCGTCGTAAGAAGAATGCTGTGGTTTTTCAGAATATCGCTCGGCTCTGGGATATAGGCCGAAACGCCAAAACACACCAAGAGCTCCTCGATGGACTGCATCCATGGAATGCTCCCATTACACTCAAATTTGAAAATTTACTCCCCCTAGCTTTAGCTGCGTTGGGTATCGGCTTCATGCTGTTCATCGTGATTCAGCCCGATCATGGCTGGGCACAGCTTTGCTTTGCTGCGGGGTTGGCCATGGTGTTCTGGGCTTATATTAGCTATGAAAAAGATGACCCGCTCGAAGATGTTATTGCGTTTTTGGAAACCGAATGCATCGCAAAAAAATACCAATTGGCTTTTAACCGACAGCCTCAATACATTTCGATGCCACTGAATAATCTACAATTTATTGGCAATCTTAAACGTATGTTCCCCGTGTTTAAACAAGGCAGCCTTTCGAATGATATTCAGACCTTCGCGAGCACCGTTTGGGAAGACGAAAATCAGCAACAGCATCAAGTCATGGTCTTTCATTATCACTATGTGAATGAACTGAAAGTACGTGACAAAGACGGTGATGAAGTCACGGTGAAAGAAATTCATAAAGACCTGTGGGGCGTATTTGTTTTTGATATTGGCATCCATGGACTAGCCGTATCTGCAACAGGTAAAAACTTTGGCTATCCCTATAGTTTTCCTTGGCATAGCAGCGACATTCAAACCAATCAAAAATTAAAGTTTTATGGCGATAACCAAATGGAAATGGCTAAATTACTCAGCCCGGGATTTGTCCTCCGACTAGCGGATTTTTTTCAAAACCGTGAAGGTGATCTGCTATTTCATCCGAGCCACCGAATAATGTGCTATCTTGGCTCTACAGATTTATTTAAAGTCAGTAGTAAAGCAAAACGAATTCAGGATGTTTCGACATTGCGTGGACATCTCAGAACCTTTAAATTAAATGCTTTAGAAAATTTGAAAAACGATTTAACGCAGTTTTTAAAATAGATTTCATACAATAATGTTTTAACTTACGACCTTTTATCTTGAGGATAAATTTTATGGGGCTTTTGATCTTTGTTTTAATCATCATTGCATTGGTGATTGGTGCAATCATGATTCGCAACAATATTGTCCGACATCACAATGCAACCATTCGTGCATGGTCAGATGTAGCTAGCTATGAACGTCAAAAAATCAAAATTTTAGATGGATTACAGCCTTTGGTTGAGCAATATTCCAATTTTGAACAAGGGACTTTGGCAAAAGTCACTGAACTCCGTCAAAACATTATGAATTTGAACGTAAACAGTACCGATGTCAGCCAATTACAGCGTATTGAAGCCTTAAATCAAGATCTAATGCGCAGCCTGAATGTTGTGGTTGAAAACTATCCAGAGCTCAAAGCCAATGATATTTATCTGAAAATGATGAATGAAATTGAAGAACAAAACGAAAATGTCGGTGCGGCGATTACTATTTTTAACCGCAACGTTGAGTTGTTCAACAACCACATTCAAGTGTTTCCTAACAATATTATTAATACGCTATTGCTGAGTAAAAAAGCGGTTCGCCCTTTCCGCGATCAAGCTGCCAGCCAAAATTTTGATTATCGTCCGAACTTTTAAGTTCGGGCTTTAATGTACAAAAGTAAAAAAAATAATGATGAGGTGATCAAGCACCTCCAAAACTAGAAAGAAAAATAAAATATGCAAAATCAAATTAATGCACTGAAAAATGTGCTGATTCAGGAGTTTTTCAAACTCTATGAGCAGCACCAAGACGACCATATTTACGCATGTACATTGGCGTTCAATCCCTATTTATCCATAGACTATATCGCAGTCTCTACGCAGCGTAGTATTTTTGCCGAAGATGAAGATTCTGCTCAATATCTTGCAGCGCATGATCGATGGAATGTGTCGAAATGGCGCTATCGTAGCCTACTGGCTTTAAGTCAAGACTTGGCGCAGTTTAAACTGACATCTGTAAATGAAGTGGGCCATTTAAACCTTGATCCATCTTCTATAAAAATTACGATAAAGTCTGAATCGGCTAACCATCTTTCAATCTTGCTCAATGCCATACAACAAACAAAATTCGACTTGGTTCAGTCCTACGGCATAGAACTGGACAATATTCTGTTTTTTATCACGGTCCCGACACAGCCCGAAATAGAAATTTATTCAGCTCAGGTTTTAAATCCTCCAAGTACACAACTTGACGATTTTCTCAAATCCAAACAACCCCTCAAGCTCGACAGTTTACCCAAGCGTATGAAGCTGTCTCAGTATGATAAAGACCTGCTGATTGATTTGGCTCAAATCGTTGAAATACAACCTTATAACTATTTACATGTAGCCAATGAAGTCTATCTTTTAAGCTTAGAAAAAAGCTATGCAAGCACGAATCCCTATATTCAAAAGCTCATTGACAGCATCGTGGCCATGACATCGGACCCGAAAGGTACGTTTGCGATGGATAAAGAAGAAATTTTGCAGCGAATTAACCAGTTCTATTTTAATGCCAAGAGTTCAGATGAAGCCTTGTCACAAGACGCAATCTATAAATTTACAGACTTAACACCCGACAAAGCTAGCGTTTAACCGCAGAATCAAGGAAAATAGAGCACTTTTAGCACTCTTACCATCAGCGAACTGTTTTTTCGCCTTGATCTGGACCTTGTATGAAGTTTGAAAAATTGGCGCAATCGGGCCGTGCTCGTCGCGGCCGTTTAACCCTTGAACATGGCGTTGTTGAAACACCTATGTTCATGCCTGTCGGTACTTACGGTACTGTAAAAGGCATGCTCCCACGTGACATTAAAGAAATTAAATCCCAAGTTATTTTGGGCAATACCTTCCATTTATATCTACGTCCAGGCCTAGATGTTATTCGTGAACATGGTGGCTTACACCAATTCATGAAATGGAATAACCCGATTTTGACAGATTCAGGTGGTTTCCAAGTCTTCAGCCTTGGCGCTATGCGCAAAATTAAAGAAGAGGGCGTGACTTTCCGCTCTCCGATTGATGGCTCTAAAGTCTTTTTATCTCCTGAAATTTCGATGGATATTCAGCACACGCTGAATTCAGACATCGTGATGATTTTTGATGAATGTACGCCTTATCCTGCGACACATGAAGAAGCGCAAAAATCATTGCAGCTTTCATTACGTTGGGCGAAACGTTGTAAGACTCAACATCATGACGTGCTGAAAAACCGTAATGCCCTGTTTGGTATTATCCAAGGCGGCATGTACGAAGATTTACGTGATGAATCTTTAAATGGTCTGAAAGAAATTGATTTTGATGGTTATGCCATTGGCGGCTTGTCTGTTGGCGAACCTAAAGAAGAAATGATCAAAGTATTGGATTATCTTCCAGAGAAAATGCCTGCGGATAAACCACGTTACTTGATGGGAGTCGGTAAACCAGAAGATATCGTAGAAGCGGTTCGTCGCGGTGTCGATATGTTTGACTGTGTGATGCCAACTCGAAATGCACGTAATGGTCATTATTTTGTGACTGACGGTTTAGTGCGTATTCGTAATGCCAAATATCGTCATGATCAAAGCCCGCTTGACCCACATTGCGACTGCTATACCTGTACAAACTTCACCAAATCTTATCTCTTCCATCTTGAGAAATGCGGCGAAATGCTCGGTTCGATGCTCGGTACTATTCATAACTTACGTTATTACCTGCGTCTGACTGAAGCGATGCGTGATGCTCTCGATCATGGCACTTTTGATGAGTTTGTTGAAGACTTTTATCGTCGTCGCGGCATGGAAGTGCCACCTTGTCCTCAAGATTAATTCTTTCAGCATTTGCGCTGAAGAAAAAGACAAGGTAAATTGCTGAACAAGTCCAATTTATTTATCAAAGTATTGATAACCAGTTTTTTTAGTTTAGGAAAATGAAATGAGCCTTTTTATTTCTACTGCTCACGCGGCAGGTGAAGCTGCACAGCAACCAAGCATGATGGCAAACCTGTTGATGATTGCGGTATTTGTCGCAATCTTCTACTTCTTGATCTGGCGCCCTCAATCAAAACGTGCAAAAGAACATCGTGCACTAATTGAAAGCCTTGGCGTTGGCAGTGAAGTTGTTTTTGCGGGCGGTTTAATGGGTAAAATCACAAAAATCGAAGGTGATTTTGCAGTTATTGAACTGAACCGTGGCGTAGAAGTAAAAGTACAACGCGCAAGTGTGATTTCAGTTCTGCCTGAAGGCACTCTAAATAACCTTTAATCAAAAAATAAGTCGTGCACCCGCACGGCTTTTTTCATTTTAAGAAGAAAACGAATGCGTTACCCAGCATGGAAATATCTACTGATTCTAGTGGTACTAGTCATCAGTACATTATATGCCCTGCCAAGTTTGTATCCTGATGAACCTGCTGTTCAAATTTCAGGTGCCAAAGCCGGTACCCAGATTGACCAAAGCATCGTACAAAAAGCAGAGCAGATTTTAAAATCTGAAAATATTGCCAGCCATGACAATAGCTTCACCAATAATGCCGCTTTATTACGTGTTGATTCGAGCGAACAACAATTAAAAGCGAAAGAAGCACTGCGTCGTGGGCTCGGTGAAAATTATGTCGTCGCATTGAACCTTGCGCCTACTACCCCAGAATGGCTACAAAAAATTGGTGCTAAACCAATGAAGCTAGGTCTGGATTTACGTGGTGGTGTACATTTCCTACTTGAAGTGGATATGGATAAAGCCATTTCACAACGTATGGAAACGTCTGCGGCTGACTTACGTCGCCAACTTCGTGACAATAAATTAAAATTCAATAGCTTATCTTTGAACAACAACACCATTACGATGCAATTTGCAAATAATGATGACCGTTCTGCAGCTATGGATTTCCTTCGTCGTAACGGCAATGAATATACTCAACAAGCGGTTGCAACTACTGAAGGTTCGACTCTTCGTCTAAGCTACACAGATACACGTAAACAAGAAATTCAGTCTTATGCTGTCAACCAAAACTTAACGACTTTACGTAACCGTATTAACGAGTTAGGTGTAGCTGAAGCATTGGTGCAAACTCAAGGTAGCAACCGTATTGTGGTTGAATTACCGGGTGTACAAGATACTGCTGAAGCAAAACGTGTACTTGGTCGTACTGCAAACCTTGAGTTCCGCTTAGTTTCTGACTTAAATGATCAATACATCGATCCATACACAGGTCAAGCAAAAGGCTCATTACCTCCGGGTACCGAAGCATTTGCTTATGAATCTTTGGACAGTGGTCGTCAATTATTGCTTAACCGTAACCGTATCTTAACGGGTGAACGTGTACAAAACGCGTCGTCAGGTTTTAGCCAAGATACAGGTGGTGCTGAAGTAAACATTACGTTGGACACTGCAGGCGGTAAGTTGATGTCTGAAGCTACTCGTAATGCTGTAGGCAAACGAATGGCAGTTTTGTTCATCGAGAACAAACAAAAAATTAGTTATGTTGCTGATCCTGCAACAGGTACACAAACTGAAGTTCGTACACCTTATACCGAATCTGTGGTCATCAATGCGGCAACTATTCAAGCCGTATTGGGTTCTCAGTTCCGTATTACTGGTCTGGATTCACCTCAAGAAGCATCTGAACTTGCATTGATGTTACGTGCAGGTGCTTTGGCAGCGCCAATGTACTTCGTGGAAGAACGTGTGATTGGTCCGAGTCTCGGTCAAGAAAACATCGACAAAGGCGTATTATCAACTCAAATCGGTTTCTTATTGGTTGCTATTTGGATGGTGGTCTTCTTCCGTGTGTTCGGTTTGATTGCCAACTTTGCTCTCGTGGTTAACCTTGCCATGATCTTAACTATCATGTCTTGGATTGGCGCATCCCTCACCCTGCCGGGTATTGCAGGTATCGTAATTACCATTGGTATGGCGGTCGATGCCAACGTACTGATCTGTGAGCGGATACGAGAGGAAATTAAATGGGGTGCCTCACCGAAACAGGCGATTGTTGCGGGTTATGATCGTGCGTATAACACCATCTTTGACTCCAACTTAACCACATTCTTGGTTGCTTTCATTCTGTTTGCAATTGGTACAGGCCCGATTAAAGGCTTCGCGGTTACCCTAATGATTGGTATTGTGTGCTCAATGTTCACAGCGATTACTGTGACACGTGCAATCGTACAAATCATTTATGGTAAAAAACGTAACCTGAAGAAGTTGAGCATTTAGGAGATCTAAGATGACTGAAAATACTCAACCGAAACAATACGGCCGTCCTGACAACGAGCGCATTATTCCGTTTATGAAGATTGCCAAACCGGCAGCCTTGATATCGATTATTTTAACGCTCGCAAGTATCTTTTTTATTTGCACCAAAGGTCTAAACCTCGGTTTGGACTTTACTGGCGGTGTGGCAGCAGAGTTGAACTATAGTCAACCAGTAAAATCTACCGATGTGAGCTCAGCGCTGACAAAAGCTGGTTTTAAAGACCCTGTGGTACAAACCTTAGGATCTGACCGCGACCTGATGGTTCGTATGCCAGTTCAAAAAGACATTGAAGCTGAAGACCTAACCAAAGCCATTACGACTGCCGCTCAATTGCCAGGCAATAAAGCAGAAGTACATAAAGTTGATGTGGTTGGTGGTCAAGTCGGTAATGAACTCTATGTGCGTTCTGCGGGTGCTGTAGGTCTTGCCCTACTGCTCATGCTGGTTTATGTCACTATTCGCTTTGAGTTCAAACTTGCGATGGGTGCTGTACTGTCTTTATTCCACGATATCGTGGTGACCATTGGTATCTTTGCCATGATGCAGTGGCCGTTTGACTTAACAGTCTTGGCCGCGCTACTCGCGATTATTGGTTTCTCGCTCAACGATAACATCGTTGTATCTGACCGTATTCGTGAAAACTTCCGTAAGATTCGCGGTGCCGAACCTCTCGAAGTTGTGAACAGTGCATTAACTGAAACACTTCGCCGTACCATTCACACCTCTATGACACTGTTACTGGTTGTTGTAGCGATGATGGTACTGGGCGGTGATGGTCTGAAATGGTTCTCTGTTGCAATGTTTGTTGGTGTGTTTGTGGGTACATATTCATCAATCTACATTGGTACTGCCTTCGCGCTATGGCGTGGTCTGAACCGTCAAGACTTCATTGTACAAGTGAAGCCTGAATTTGAAGAAGAAGAGATTCCTTAAGCTTTTCAACTTATAGTTCAGATCAAAACCCATCTTCGGATGGGTTTTTTTATGGCGTATTTATATAAATTTATATGAATAGTATTAAGCTGAAAATCAGCCTATTTTCACACTCTAAATTCTATTTTTCAATGCTGAAAAATTTGAATGTCTGGGAATGCAAAACCGTTGCAGGACAGCGCTGAACGCCACGAAACTGTTAACATCGTGCTGGGCAATAAAAAGTTTTGATACGCAAAAGTCCCAATTTCTAGATGGCTGCATATCCCACCATTGTGCATAGGATGACCTGCGTATCCAATTCGTTCAAACTTATACGAATACCCAGGCCAGAAGCCTTTAATACGGCCTCTTTGGTGGTCTACACTTTAAACCAGTATTCATCTGAATTGTCCGCCTGTTCCCAGTTTGCCAACTCATTGGGATGAAAAGCATGGCGCGCCAAAGCATCAAAACGCAGCTAACGCGCTAAGTCTTCCACGTCTACGCCTATATCATGATTATGACTGCTGATTGCCAAAGCATAATGCTGCTGGCTATGCGAGTGATTAAAGGCGAGCGCTGCTGTTTGGGCTAAATAAGGTTTACCAAATTCGGGCTTTAAAAAATCTGCGTCTTGCACGGGCCGCTGCATGGCGTCTGAAAGATGTAAATTGCGCTGCTGATAAATTTGCTGTTTTTTATAGGCCTGATAAGCGCGCATATCAGAAAATGCATCGCGCGTTAAAGGCGCAAGTTGAGCAATGGCATTTGTAGCACTTGAATGGTTCTTGGCTTATTCATGCCCTGCTCAGCTTGATGTTTATGTTTAAAATACAGCAATCACTTAAAATTTAACGATATCACCTTTCAGCGCTACGCCTGCAATCGCAGTTCCTTTCGCGCATTGATATGTGGTGGTGCTGCGAGTTTCATTTGACTTGTAGAAACTCACCAAGTTAGTTACTGCATTCGCGCCTTTGGCTTTAGCGGTATTTTGGAATTGAATCAATGCAGAACGCAGTACATGGTCACATGAGCTTTCTGCAGATTTGGCAAAACCGTTGGTTTTTTTATTGGTGACTAAACCTTTTTCAATGACTTTACCACCAGATTTTGTCCCTGCAAGATAAAATTTCACAGAACCATCTAGCGTACCGTCAGCAACTGCACGATCAACAGCTTCTTTGAAATTAAAATCATGCATGGCATCTGCTGCATGCACAACGGTCATTGCCCCTGCCATCAATACAGCTGCAGCACAGATATTTTTCAATATCATTATTTTTCCCTCTTTTTTAAATTAAACCTGTTTAAATATCAAGGAGGTATTAATCCCTCCAAATGCAAAATTGTTGCTCATCAGCATGTGCGTTTCTGCTGAACGCATTTCATTGACGATATAATCCAAATCGCCGCAGTCGCTGTCAAGCTGTTCTAAATTTAAAGTCGGCACCAGCTGTTTACGGTGCATCATTTCAATACTCAGCCACGCTTCAATCGCGCCGCAAGCACCTAGCGTATGCCCAAAATAACTCTTTAAGGAGCTGATCGGCTTCTTGCCTAATATGCGCGCTGTCGCTTGAGTTTCAGCGACATCACCTTGATCGGTAGATGTACCGTGCGCATTCACATAATCAATTTCTGAGGCATCTACCTGCGCATCTTTCAGTGCCAGCTCCATGCAGCGTCCCATCATCTCAGAATCTGGGCGTGTTACATGCTGACCATCGGTATTGGTTCCATAACCAATAATTTCTGCATAAATGTTCGCGCCGCGTGCTTTGGCATGTTCATATTCTTCTAAAATCAGACAGCCTGTACCCTCGCCCACCACCAAACCATCACGCTTTGCATCAAAAGGACGTGGAGTTTTTTCTGGGCTGTCATTTTGCGTACTGGTGGCCAGCAGCACATCAAACACCGCAGAACCAGCAGCGCTCAGCTCTTCTGCTCCGCCTGCAATCATCACGGTCTGCTTGCCGTATTTAATAGCTTCATAAGCCTGACCAATCGCCATAGAGCCTGAAGTACAGGCACTGGATGTTGGCAAGGTCTGTCCTTTCAAACCAAAATACACCGTCATATTGACTGCGCTGGTATGCGACATCATGCGAATATAGGTCGTCGCATTCAGCTTGTTCATATTATTATCCAGCAGCATGGCGCCAAACTCACCGACCGCATCAACACTGCCAGCAGATGAACCAAAGGCCACACCCGCTTCGCCGCTATGCAGAATTTCATGGTTGAGCAGGCCAGCATCTTCCAGCGCTTTTTCTGCGCAGACCACAGACATTAAGGCTACACGCCCCATGCCGCGAGTCACCTTACGGTTAAAATGCTTGGGAACGGTAAAGCTCTCTACAGGACCACCCAGCTTACTGCGTAGATCACCATAGATTTCCCAATCTGGCATGTAGCGGATGCCGCTTTTGCCTGCTGCAAATTGTTCAAAAATTTGATCTGCAGTTTCACCCAATGAAGTGATACCTGACATGCCTGTAACAACTACACGTTTCATCAAATCAGTCCTCCATTTACCGAAATCACTTGGCGGGTAATATAGCTGGCATCATCACTGCATAAAAACTTAACCGTTTTTGCCACTTCATCCACTTGCCCCATGCGCTGCATTGGAATCATTTTCAATGCATGTTCTTTGACTTCTTCTGTCACCATTTCAGTTTCAATTAAACCTGGTGCTACACAATTCACAGTAATTTTTCGTTTTGCTAATTCCAGTGCCAATGCTTTGGTTGCACCAATTAAGCCTGCTTTGGCAGCGCTGTAATTGACTTGCCCGCGGTTGCCCATCACGCCAGAAACGGAAGATAAAGTGACAATACGGCCGCCTTTTTTTAAACGGATCATCGGCATCATCAATGGCTTAAGCACATTGTAAAAACCATTCAGTGAGGTCGATACCACCTCATCCCAATCATCATCGGTCAAAGCTGGAAAAGCGCCATCACGGGTTAAGCCAGCATTCAGCACCACACCATAAAATGCGCCATGCTCAGCCATATTCTGTTCTAAAATTGAGGCTATATTTTCACGGTCATTCACATCAAACATCAACACATGACTGCTTTGTCCCATGGCCTGAATTTCTTGCGCTACCTGCTCCGCTTCCTGCTGACGAGACCGCGCATGCACAGTGATATCAAAACCAGCTTTTGCCAATTCCAAAGCAATTGCCTTACCTATACCGCGGCTGGATCCTGTTACTAAAATTCTTCTACTCACGTTCATTTCCCAATCGCGTCATTCATATTTTCTGGTTCAAATACACTCAGCATGGCGCTAAAGCGATGTTCTTGATATTCAATTTCACAATTAAACTGGCCTAGACCTTCGTGCAGATAGCTCTGCTCAACTCGAATACGCACGGTATTGCCCACAGCGAAATATGGACAGGGCAACTGCATTTTACGTGTACCCAATAAAAAGCCGACTTTAGGCGGCAAGCCTTTCGTTTGCCCTTTATGTCCCGCATAGGCACTGATGGTTTGCGCCATTAATTCAATGCTGCTCCATGTCGGCAAACCTTCTGCTTCACAAAACATCAACTCAGGTCGAATCTGCAATTCTGCAATGGCATAACTGTCATTGGCTTCAATCAAATGATCTACAAAAACCATCGGTTGTTCATGCGGAATAAACTGTACGGCATCCATCATGGCAAAACGGTTCCTAAAATTAAACTGATATTGCTGCCGCCAAAGGCAAAGGAGTTGCTCATTACATAATGCATCGGCTGCGCTGCATGGCTATTCAAAACATAATTCTGCTGAGCCAAAGCAGGGTCTAATTCACCTGCGTGATGTAAAGGCAGCCAAGATTGATCTAACAGCACCTGCTGGCAAATAAAAGCTTCAATCGCACCTGCCGCACCTAGGCAGTGACCCGTTTTGTGTTTGGTGCTGCTCAGCGCAACTGGATAATCTGCAAAAACGGTCTGCACCGCTTTAATTTCCATGAGGTCATTTTGCGGAGTAGACGTGCCATGCAAATTCAAATAGCTAATATCTGTAGCATTTAAATCAGCAGCATCCAATGCTTTTTGCATCGCTTCTGCCGCACCTCGCCCTTCTGGATGCGGCGCAGAAATATGCCATGCATCCATAGATTCACCACTTGACAGTAGC
Source organism: Acinetobacter sp. CFCC 11171 (assembly GCF_003268405.1). NCBI lineage: Bacteria > Pseudomonadati > Pseudomonadota > Gammaproteobacteria > Moraxellales > Moraxellaceae > Acinetobacter > Acinetobacter sp. CFCC 11171. Next base: position 33,288 of record NZ_LQXP01000039.1, read on the forward strand.
ATCACTGGAGCCGAGTCTTTGGACAATAAAAATAATGCCGCCGCTTCACCAATATTGATGCCGTCACGGTGTGCGCCGCAAGGCTGGCAAATAGAGCTGGATAAGCTTTCCAAACTGTCAAAACCATTCAAAGTCAATTTGCACAAAGTATCTACACCGCCAACTAAAACGGCATCTGCTAGATCTGCATTCAGCAGGCGCTGCCCTGCAGCCATGGCTTTGGCTGCCGAAGAACAGGCAGTTGAAATGGTATATGCAGGACCTTCCCAGCCCAAGTACTGCTGCAGTGATTTCGCCACACAGCCCATTTCCTGTTTATGATGGCTAATCGGCTCTGCAGAAAGTTGCTGAAAATGCGCCTTTAATATTGCTTCATTATCGGCAATGCCTGAAGTCGAAGTGCCAACAATGACTGCAAGGCGCTGCTTTGCAAATTGTGCTGTATAGGCGCGAATATCAGCCTCTATTTGCCGCAAAGCCGTTAAAGCAAATCTTAAATTACGCGAATCTGCAAACTGCAAATGTTCTGGTATGTTTTGCCCTAAGGATGCAGCAGAAGCCCCCACCCAAACCGTGCGCTCCGCGATTAAATCTTGACGCTGCGTTAATGTATTGCCTGCTGTGCACAGTGCATTTTTCAATTCACTGGCATTTTCCCCCAAAGAAGACAAAGCCGCGCTGAACTGTATCCCCACAGCAGAATGGCGCATGATATTGTTATTGGTCACTCTCGCCTCGATCATCTTCCAAAGTATTGCTCACTGCGCTAATTACCATTTGATACGGTACTTGCAGGTTATTCAGTTCAACCGCTCCCTCTAGCGGCTGAATGTTTAACACGGGCTGCTGATTGATATAGACCACACCGTCTTTTTGCCTCACAGCCGTTTGCCCTGCATGTAAAGCCATAAACTGTGGATAGGTTGCGTACAGAATATCCCTCACCACATAGTCAAAGGGCAAGTATTTCATGGCATCTATACGCTGTTCCACACGAACCTGCTGCCCATCAAAACTAAGTTTAAACAGCTGCTGCCCAGTCAGGCTCAGCGCCAGCATGTCCAGCTGCTGACCGCTTTGCTGCTGATACAGCAAAAAACTGAAGCCATGTTCTTTCCATTGCACTTCAATCTGATCTTGGCGCTGATAGCTTTGCGCGGTCCATTGTGGCGCAGACAAACCTTGCGCCTTTGGCAGAATTTTAGGCGCCAAGCTTTGACAGCCGCTGCACAAGACAGCGCCAGCCAAAACTAAAGCAGTGATTTTAGCATTTACATTAAGTGCCATCTGTCATGGTTTCCCGCATGTGCGCTTCGCGGCAATATTCTGCCAATGTACTCAAACGCTGCTTGGCATTACGGTGAATCGGGTTTGTTTCATCCCACGCATAGCCTGCCAAAAGTGAGGCAATCATGCGGCGGATTTTTTCATCTTGCTTCGTTGAAAATACCACATCTTGAAATTCGCCTGTATACCAAGATTCCACATAAGCGCGGAACACTTGAATACCTTTGCGTAATGGTTTTTCATACTGCACCATCCAGTCCACAGACTGACCTTGCAATACTTGATCAACCAAAGGAATGGCCAAGCTAGAAGATTTCAGCGCAATAGTCACCCCTGAAGAGAACACAGGATCTAAAAACTCGCCCGCGTTGCCGAGCAATGCATAATTATGTGAAGCCAGCTGTTTAACATTGGCAGAATAGCCAACCAATGTACGGACTGGCGTATCATGCTTCGCTTTGCGCAACACCTTAGATAAACTCACATCATCCGCCAAAATGCGTTTTTGCAATGCCTCTAAATCATAATCGGGACTACCGTCATAACCATATTTTTCAAAAAAGTCTTGCTCTGCAACCACACCAAACGATGAACGTCCATCGGCAAAAGGAATCAGCCAATACCATGCGCGGTGATCTTTTTCATGTACCGCAATCAAGATTTTTTCACGGTCAAATTCTGGATCATCCAAAATACCGTCTTCAATATGCGTAAATACGGCGCGGCGAACTGGGAAATCTGACGGGCTTTCTAAATCTAAAAATTTAGGCAAAATTCGGCCAAAGCCGCTGGCATCCAACAAGAACTTGCCTTGAATTTGATAAGGCTGACCTTGTTCATCTTTCACCGTCAAAATGGGATGCGCGCTTTCTACATCTACAGCGGTCACTTCATGACCAAAGCGGATGTCTGCACCCATTTTGCCTGCCTGCTGCGCCAGCAAATGGTCAAAATTGGCACGGCGCACTTGCCAAGTAGTGCCCGGGCCTTCACTGAATTTTTGGGTAAAATCATAGAAACTGCGCTGCGGGCCTTTTAGGAAAGCTGCGCCGTTTTTAAATTGAAATGCATATTCTTCGACATGCTCACGCACCGTCTCCAGCAGGCCAGCTTCTTCTAGAAATACCATAGACTGCGGCAGTAGAGATTCCCCAATTGAAAAGCGCGGAAAATATTGTTTTTCGATCACCGTCACTTGATAGCCTTTTTGACGCAGTAAGGCTGCTGCCGAACTGCCCGAAGGCCCTGCGCCAATAATTAAGACATCTGTGTGCTGTAGTGTGCTCATTGCACTATTACCTTATTACTCAGCTCTTTGGCTGATATTGCTGAACCACAACATGCTCTGCATCGGAAGATGTAAACAATGTTGCATAAATAAATGAAAAAATGACCCCGAGCAGCACCGTCAAGCCAAAGCTGTGAATGGCATAGGTATGGCTAAAGGACAGAAGTCCAAACCCAAAGAAAGTCGACATCATGCATAGAAACAGCGCCATGCCAACCACTTGCGGATGGTCGTGTCCATGACGATAGAAAATCGCATAGTCCACGCCAATGCCGATAATCAGGAAGGTGCCCATAATGCTGAACAGATTAATTTCTACGCCTAACCAAGCTTGTATGGCAAAGGTCGTCATCAGCGCCATGGTCACGGGCAGCACCAGCGGCAAGATGGATTTTTTCCCATATAGCAGCCCTAAGCCAATGGCTAAAATTGCCAAAGCACTCAGCAGCAGCCACTGCGCTTGTATACGATGCTGCTGAAATAGCTCAGACAGCTGATTGACTGGCCGCAGCAGCTGCACATTGTGATTGCTTAATTTTTGCAAAGCTACCACATCATACACATTTTGCAGCATGACTAAACGCTGGGTAGAATTCATCTGTAAAAAATGCAGCGGATGATCTTGAAACACAGCATCACTCAGCAGCGGCTGATGCTTCAAATTGACTTGCCAATTCAAAACCTCAGACTCATTCAGCTGCAGCGCCTGTGCATAATCACGCAATGCCTGCTCAGGAATGGCCTGAAGCATAGCTACATTCTGCTTTTGCTGCACTAGAGGCAGCACCCACTGACCCAGCGCCTGTACAGCATCTAATTTTCCAGCCTGCTGCAATTTAGACAGCTGATCCAGTAAATGCTGTTCATTGCGCTCTAATTCTGCAGGTGTTTTGCCCTGCACCACAAAATAATCACTGCCCTGCTGCTGCATAAAGCGTTCGCGCACATACTGATCTTCCTGTTTTAAGCGTTGATCCATACTTTGCAAGTTACGGATGTCATCATTGCTTTTTAAGAACAGTAAGCTGCTGCCAGTCACTGCAACAATCAGCGCCATCAAAACATAGCGTAAGCGATTACGTGCTTGAATATAGTTGCGCGCATGACCAATAAAACTCAGCATACGAATTGCAGGTTCGGCATTTAAAGCAGGCAAGCGCGGCAGCAGTAAAATACTGGTCACCCATGCCGCGCTTAGGCCAACCATAGAGAACACTGCGATCTGCTTAAAGCCCGGAAATGGCGTAAAGCTCAGCACCACATAAGCCAGCAGCGTGGTCATCAGACCCACAAATAAGCTCGGCAATAATGGCTTTAAGACGGCAAAACCATCAATTTGACGGTGCTGAGACTGCCAATGGCCA
>NZ_LQXP01000040.1:0-33956 GCF_003268405.1 Acinetobacter sp. CFCC 11171
AGACCATGAAAATTGGTTCAAGCCAAACAAATAAGGTATTTGACTCCCAATCAAGATCAGCCCGATAGCTGCCAACAAACCCAATATGACATTGTTCGGAATAAAGTTGGCAAAGAAACCGAGCCGAAATATGCCAAATCCAATCTGTAAAATACCGGCAAAAACAATACACAATAAAAAGGCGGCATAGTTGCCGCCCAGTAATTCAAGCTGTACCAAAATGACTGCTGTTAAACCTGCTGCTGGGCCTGCAACACTGATATGTGAGCCACTCAGTACCCCAACTAAAATACCACCGACAATGCCAGCAATAATGCCAGAGAGAATCGGTGCGCCAGAAGCCAATGCAATGCCTAGACATAGTGGTAAAGCCACGAGAAATACCACTGTTCCAGATAAAAAGTCGTGAATATGAAATCGATGTCGTTCAATTTTAGATATCATCATTTTACCGTTTATAATAAATATCAAATAATTAGATGTAAGTATGTAAAGCCTAAAGTTTGTGACCACTTTATGGCGTGACTTATATTGTCTGACAATCGAACGATTCTATAGTGTGTTTTGATACGTGATTTGTGTGATTTTTACACTTTATTGCGAAGTTTAAGATTCAGCTCATTTATCTTTGATAGGCCGTAAAAGAAAATAAAAAAAACTCCCAAATGGGAGTTTTTTTAACAGTTCAAGATTACTTCGAACCTTTAATCCCTGCTTGTAATAACAACGCACCTAAACCACCAATTTTATTTTCTTGTGGTTTCGCTGCTTGAGGTTTTTTATGACCTTGTGGGCGGTCGCCTTGCGGACGAGCATGCTGTGGACGTTTCGCATGTGGCTTACGCTCACCACGTTGTTCTTGCTGCGCATTGTCACGACGTGGTTGACGTTGTGGTTTCGCTGCAGCAGCACCTTCTGCACGCATAGACAAGTTGACACGGTTACGTTCAACATCGACATTCAAGACACGAACTTGAACAATTTGACCTGGTTTCACGACTTTGTGCGGATCTGCAACAAATTCATTTGCAAGTTCAGAAATATGCACTAAACCGTCTTGGTGTACACCCACATCCACGAATGCACCGAAGTTAGTCACATTCGTAACCACACCTTCAAGCTGTAAACCTTCAGTCAACTGCGCCACTTCTGTGATGTCTTCACGGAATTTAGCCGTGCGGAACTCTGGACGTGGGTCACGGCCTGGTTTTTCAAGTTCAGATAAAACGTCTTGAATTGTCGGTAGACCAAATTGGTCATTCACAAATTCTTCGGCGTTTACTTGGCGAATAATTTCAGTATTACCAATAATATCTTTGACTGTGGTTGCTTTCGCTGCCACAATTTTTTCTACTAAACCATAAGATTCAGGGTGAACAGCAGAAGCATCAAGTGGCTCAGACCCATCTTGAATACGCAAGAAGCCTGCTGCTTGTTCAAAGGTCCGCTCGCCTAAACGAGGAACTTTTTTCAAACTTTGGCGGTTGTCAAAACGACCATTTTCTTTACGGAAATCCACAATTTGTTGTGCAATTGATTTATTCAAACCCGCGATATAACCCAAGATTGCAGATGATGCTGTGTTCACATCTACACCAACTGAGTTCACACAGTCTTCCACAACCGCTTCTAGCGTTTTTGCCAAACCGGTTTGGTTCACGTCATGTTGGTATTGACCTACACCAATCGATTTCGGATCAATTTTAACAAGCTCCGCCAATGGATCTTGTAAACGACGAGCAATCGACACTGCACCGCGAATAGATACATCTAGCTCTGGCAATTCTTGAGATGCCAATTCAGATGCTGAATAAACAGATGCACCCGCTTCAGAGACAGACACACGAATCAAATTCAAATCCGTATTCGCAGCCATCATTTCGGCCACAACCGCTTCAGTTTCACGGCTTGCAGTACCATTACCAATCGCAATTAATTCAACATTGAATTCGCGGCAAAGGCGCGCAAGTTCAGCAACTGAACCAGCTTTATCTTCTTTCGGGGCAAACGGGTAAATAGTACTGTGTGCAAGTACATCACCTGATGCATTGACAACAGCCAATTTCACACCCGTACGGATACCAGGGTCAACACCCAGAGTGGTACGCGCGCCTGCTGGTGCAGAAAGTAATAAATGACGTAGGTTTTCAGCAAATACATCCATCGCTTCAGCTTCGGCAGCCAAACGTTTTTCAGTCAATAATGAATGCTCAATAGCAGGACGTACTTTGCCCAACCAGAACAGTTTTGCTGTTTGTTTTAAGAAATCTGCACGCGCTTGTGGCTGAGCTGTTTCTATATTATATTCAGTTTCAATACGTGCCAATGGTGCATCATCTTCACCATCGACTTTTAAGCCTAAGACATTTTCTTGACGGCCACGTAGCATCGCCAATAAACGATGTGACGGCACTTTATTTAAGCTTTCAGAAAAATCGAAGTAATCACGGAATTTTTTACCGACTTCCTTTTTCTCATCACTTGCCACTAAACTTTTTAACATTGCTGTTTTTGCAAATGTTGCTTTGAGTTCAGTGGTTAATGGAATATTTTGCGCCCATTCATCAATTAAAATGTGTTGAATCGCATCAAGTTGACTTTCAACATCTGCATAATCTTCATGGCTAAAGCCTGCCAAAGCTTCCGTAGGATCGATCGCTTCATTAAAGATTTTTTCAGCGATTGGGCCTAAACCCGCTTCTTTGGCTTTAAATGATTTACTTGTACGTTTTGGACGGTACGGCGCGTAAATCTCTTCTAAAGCATTTTTCGTTTCTGCTGCATTCACGCGAGCAAGTAAGTCATCAGATAACTTGTTTTGTTCTTTTAGAGATTCGATTACCTTTTCACGGCGCTCAAATAAATCACGCAGGTAAGTCAGACGTGTATCGAGCTGACGTAATTGAGTATCGTCCAGACCTTGCGTCACTTCTTTACGGTAACGTGCGATAAATGGAACACTGGCACCTTCATCAATGAGCTTGATGGCAGCTTCAATTTGATTTGGACGTACGGCAATTTCTTTTGCCAACTGCTGAACTAAGTCAGTCATCGTATTAGATCCCTGCAAGGATAAGTTCTAAAAGCCATGATTATAAAGACCAAGACCATAAAATCCACAATTGTTTTTATAAATTTATTCGTGGTTTTTAATGCCAATTCATCTCAAATACACATTTTTTTACGAAACTGACTATGAAACAGCAAATTAGCGAGACTTAGACAAGCAAACTGATTCGAACAACATGTATACATTTGGTATCTATGTCTTGATTTTAACTGCAATATTTGTTGCTTTAGAGCATAGTAAATTTATATAAATGAATCGTATACTCAAGTGAAATCGACTTTTTGTTTACGATGACAATAAAGAATAAGGAGCACGTCATGAGTTTAGTTGTACCTGCTGAAAAAACAGATGCCGTACAAGCCGAAACCGACCGAGTCGAACGCATTCTGGTTGTCGATGATGATGTGCGTCTACGCACCCTCTTACAACGCTTCCTAGAAGATAAAGGTTTTGTGGTCAAAACCGCACATGATGCGACTCAGATGGATCGTCTGTTGCAGCGGGAACTCTTTTCCCTGATTGTGCTCGACTTTATGTTGCCTGTTGAAGATGGCTTGAGTATTTGTCGCCGTCTGCGCCAATCTAGCATCGACACCCCAATCATTATGCTGACCGCTCGTGGTAGCGATTCAGACCGTATTGCAGGACTTGAAGCCGGTGCAGATGACTATTTACCAAAACCATTTAACCCGAATGAGCTATTAGCTCGTATTCGTGCGGTCCTACGTCGCCAAGTGCGTGAAGTTCCGGGCGCACCAAGCCAACAAATGGAAGTGGTGTCTTTTGGTCCGTGGTCACTCGACCTGTCTACTCGTACATTAACCCGTGAAGGTCAAGTCGTCACATTAACAACGGGTGAATTTGCCGTACTCAAAGCATTAGTTCAACACCCTCGTGAACCACTGACACGCGACAAGTTAATGAATCTTGCTCGTGGTCGTGAATGGGGCGCGATGGAACGTTCAATTGACGTTCAGGTTTCTCGCCTGCGTCGTTTGGTTGAAGAAAACCCAGCACGTGCGCGCTATATTCAAACCGTTTGGGGCGTAGGTTATGTCTTTGTTCCAGATGGTGCTGAATAAGCCATAAAATAAGACCTGAGAATCGAGTCACCGTACCTCATGTCCGGAAATACCATTCGCTGCTGTCTGAGCCACTTGAAATTGAATGAATAAAAGTAATGTGCGCGAGTTCAGCGAATGGCAAAAATTTTGGTACTTTTTTAAAAAGTACATAACAAACTCCTCCCAAAGAACGTTCCAGCAGTAAGATTCCATCGCAAAGAATAAAAACTGCCTTTCAAAAAATTTGCTTAAAGGATTCTGCGTGAAACTCGAACCCATCGACCCACAGGAATTTACCGACTACGTTACCTACTCCGAAAAAAAACGGACACCTTGGGAACGCTTCCTCGATAAAATCAAACCCCGCTCTGCAGCCATGCGGACCACCGTATTGGTATTATTTGTGGTGTTTTTTAGCCTGTTTATGTCCTTATGGTTCTTTTGGCGCACACTCTATTTACCCGAAATTCAACAACATGCTCGTTACCTCGCGGTCGAACTTGAAATCATTAACAATCCTGATTTACGGATTTTTCATAACAATGCAGAAGTAGATGTCGACGATTGGATGCGCAATCGCGTCGGGATCGAATATGTGACCGATCCAAAAGAATTTCCCAATGTTAAAGACAAAGTGATTGCAGAATTCTTTACCAATCAAATTGAAAAAAAACTGGCCAAAGAAATGCGCATTGATAATGCGACCGTGTATTTCCAATTTAAACCTGACCCACGCATCTGGATTCAAACTCCAGAAATGAATGGCAACTGGGTTCGCGAGCCTTTAAAAACCTATGCCAACTATAGCGCAGAGCTGATTCTGGGATGGTTATTGGGTATTCCTCTGATTGCCGGCATCATTATTTTAACCTTGGTTCGTCAGCTCAACCGTCCGCTAAAACGTTTACAAGATGCGGCAAACAACTACAGTAAACACGGCACTGCCCCTTATTTAGAAACCAACCATGGGCCACAAGAAATCCGTGAAGTAAACCAAGCCTTTAACCACATGGTCTACACGCTGGAACAAACTGAACGTGATCGTCGCATCATGTTGGCCGGTATTTCCCACGATTTGCGTACTCCGCTGACCCGTATTCGACTCAGCGCAGAAATGATGCCTGATGATGACTTCCTAAAAGAAGGTCTGATTTACGATGTTGAAGATATGGATGCGATTCTGAATCAGTTCATTTCGTATATGCGAGATGGCTCTGATGAAGTTCCGCAAGATACTGATTTAAATGCGCTATTGCAGGAATTAGTGATTCAATTTAAACCTTTAGATATTCGCTTTGAACCTCAAGACTTACCGATTATTCAAGCACGTAGCCTGTCCTTAAAACGACTAATAGGCAACTTAATCAATAACTCAAAACGCTATGGTGCCGAGCCGATTGAACTGTCTACCGAATATGAAGGTGACCATATTCAAATTCGCGTTGCCGATAATGGCGAAGGGATTCCTGAAGACCAAATTGAAGACCTGATGCAACCTTTTGTACGTGGTAATGATGCACGTACCATTCAAGGCAGTGGACTCGGTTTAGCCATTGTAAAACGTATTGTGGATATTCACGAAGGTCAACTTTCAATTCACAATCGAGCAGAAGGTGGACTCGAAGCGATCATTTCTTTACCACTGCAAAAACTCGAAAATGATGAAATATTAAACAACAGCCCATTGGAAAAAATTAAGCAAAGTTTAACTGAACGCTTTTAACAAGCGTTCAAAAAAGCAACGAACAGTTTTGTTCAATCCTTAATCATTGGTATTTTTAACTTTATTATTCATCAACTTATAAATCATAATAAAATCTTATACCCACATTTTTTCAAAAAATTAGACCTTAGCCTAACAGGGATGCAAAATGGCTTTTTTGATCGGTACAATCCGTATCAGTTTTGAGAATTTCACGAGAGTATATGATGTCTTTAGATCGCATCCGTTTAGCTGCCCTTCACGACAAAGTTATCAGCGCAGAAAAAGCTGCTGAATTCATTCAGGATGGTATGACGGTAGGTATGAGTGGTTTCACACGCGCAGGTGAAGCGAAAGCTGTACCTTTAGCGTTGGTTCAACAGGCTCATGCTAATCCTCTTAAAATTACCCTAATTACTGGCGCGAGCTTGGGTAACGATTTGGACAAAAAATTGACTGAAGCAGGTGTTCTTGCTCGTCGTTTACCGTTCCAAGTAGACAATACATTACGTAAAGCGATCAACAAAGGCGAAGTAATGTTCATCGATCAGCATTTGTCTGAAACAGTTGAACAAATGCGTAACCTTCAGCTTAAAAAGCCTGATGTAGCAATTATTGAAGCTGTTGCGATCACTGAAGATGGTGGCATCATCCCTACAACTTCTGTAGGTAACTCTGCAAGCTTCGCAATTTTTGCTGAAAAAGTGATTGTTGAAATAAACACCAACTTAAGTCCAGCATTTGAAGGCTTACACGATATTTATATCCCAACATATCGTCCAACACGTCAAGCTATTCCATTGACTCATGTTGATGAACGTATTGGTACACATGCAATCAACATCGATCCTTCAAAAATCGTAGGTATCGTATTTAACAACGAATTGCATGACTCTCCATCTACAGTGACTGCCCCTGATGATGAAACTCAAGGTATTGCAAACCACCTTATCGCTTTCTTTGAAAAAGAAGTCGCTGAAGGTCGTTTACCGAAGAACCTAGGTCCATTACAAGCAGGTATTGGTTCAATTGCAAACGCAGTATTGACTGGTCTTAAAGATTCAAACTTTGAAGACTTGATCATGTACTCTGAAGTACTTCAAGACTGTACATTTGAATTGATCGACGCAGGCAAAATGAAATTTGCTTCAGGTTCTTCTATTACGCTTTCTGCGAAATATGGCGAAAAAGTATTTAATAACCTTGAACAATACAAAGACAAACTTGTATTACGTCCACAAGAAATTTCTAACCACCCAGAACTTGTACGTCGTTTAGGTATCATCGGTATCAACACAGCACTTGAGTTTGACATTTACGGTAATGTGAACTCAACTCACGTTTGCGGTACAAAAATGATGAACGGTATTGGTGGTTCAGGTGACTTCGCACGTAATGCGCACTTGGCGATCTTCGTGACTAAATCAATTGCAAAAGGTGGCGACATTTCTTCTGTTGTTCCATTTGCTTCTCACGTTGACCATGCAGAACACGACGTTGACATCTTGGTTACTGAACAAGGTCTTGCTGACTTACGTGGTCTTGCTCCACGTGAACGTGCTCGTGCTGTAATCGACAACTGTGCACACCCAAGCTACCGTGCAGCATTAAATGATTACTTCGACCGTGCTTGTGCGAAAGGTGGTCAAACACCTCACCTTCTACGTGAAGCATTGTCTTGGCACATCAACTTCGAAGAGAACGGCCATATGTTAGCTGCTCAGCCTGAAGTGAAAACGGCTTAATTGACAGTGAAATAAAAAACGCTCTTCGGAGCGTTTTTTTATGGCTTTTATTTTTCAATATGACTTATCAAGTCTGCAAAACTCGACTAATCTAAATTGGTCAAAATACATGCTAAAACAAAAATTATGTTTATTATCCGCCCCTATCTCGAATCTGATTTAGATGATGTGATTGCACTTTGGGAACTGTGTGATCTGACCCGCCCATGGAATAACCCTGAAATTGATATATTTCGAAAATTGGCTCAACGTGATCAATTATTCTTGTTGGCGGTCAAAGATGATCAACTGATTGCAACTGTGATGGGTGGCTATGATGGACACCGAGGCTGGGTCAATTATCTTGCCATACATCCACATTTTCAACGTAATGGCGTCGCTACCGCCCTCATTCAACAATTAGAAAAACGCTTAATTGCACTAGGCTGCCCAAAACTTCAATTACTGATTCGACAAGACAACATTGACGTACAAAATTTTTATGAACAATTGGGCTATGAAGAGGTTGAAGTAATTTGTTTGGGTAAACGTTTAATCACGGATTAATCGTTCGACAAATCTTCATTCAATCCTTGTAACAAAATCAAAAAAAACCGACATTGAGCCATCGAAACAAAAATGGATTGCATTGCTTGGCTTTAAATTTTAGGATTTGCCCCCATCATTTTCCCAGAACATAGAAAAGAGATTTCCCATGCGTGTAGATATCTGGTCAGACGTGGTTTGCCCATTTTGTTATATTGCGAAAAAACGCCTTGAAGCTGCTGCCGAAGAATCGGGTGTAGAGCTTGAAGTGTTTTGGCATAGCTATCAACTTGATGCAGATGCGCCCGCTCGCCTAGAAATTTCTAATACTGAACGTCTAGCTCAAAAATATGGCCGCAGTATTGAAGAAGTAGAGGAAATGCAGCGCAATATTGCCGAAATGGCAAAAGCTGAAGGTATTGAATTTAACTGGCAAAAAGCCAATTCAGGCAATACTTTCAACGCGCACCGCTTGATTCATCTTGCACAAAGCAAAGGTCTCGGCAGTGAAGCCAAAGAAGCGTTCTTCTATAGCTATATGACGCAAGGCTTGGCCATTGGTGAACGTGAAACCTTAGAAGATGTTGCATCTCGTATTGGTCTAAACCCTGTTGAAGTCGATGACTTATTAGACTCAGATGAATTTGCTGATTTCGTCAAATACGACGAAGAAGTAGCACGCGACCAACTTAAAGTTACCGGTGTACCGTTCTTTGTGTTTGAGCAACGCATTGCTTTAGCAGGCGCTCAACCGAAAGATGTATTTAAAAAAGTGATGGACAAAGCTGCGGAACTCCCTGAGCTTGCTCCTACACCTGTCTGTAATGATGAAAGCTGTGAAACACCTGAAAAATAATTCAGCGTGTTCAATCAAAAATCCCCGAACTTCGGGGATTTTTTATGATCAGTTTTTAACTTCAATAAAATGAAACTTATTCAACCAAGAAGCTGATTTTTAAGTTCACTCGATATTCCGCAATTTTATTGTCTTTCACCACAACTTTTTGTTCATTAATCCATGCACCCTGAACGTTCTTTACGGTTTCAGTGACTTTATTAATTCCCGTTTGGATCGCATCTTCAAAACTTTTTGCGCTACTTGCATTTACTTCAACGACTTTAGCAACAGACATTGTATTTATCCTCATTGTTATGATTTTGAATCTTCATCATATGATTAAGTCACTTATTTTGGTTATTTTTTAAACATCAAAACAGCAAAATATTACATGTCTTACACAGGAGTGAATTCCACTTCGAGGGATTACAAACTGACCATCATTTATTACATGCTTTCTGTTTAAGCCAAGGCCACTACCGATTAGGCTAAAAGCTTCATTCTTCAAACGATCATGCTCGGGAGTAATGTCATGACTATTGAACCTCAAGCAACTTCTGCTGAAACCGAACTATCTACCAATACAACCCCTCAAACAACCACCAACGAGTCCCAAACAGGGAAGAATAGCTTTCTCTCACGTTTTTCTCCGACCGTCAAAGGTGCTGCGATCGGAGCTGTTGCAGGCAGTATATTGCCTGTTTTTGGTACGATTAGTGGTGCCATTATTGGTGGTATCGCAGGCAAAGTCTATGAAAAGAAATGTGCTAAACATTCATAGATTTTTCATCTATATCTGAGTGATACGCCGCTGTCACTCAGCCACTAAAAACTCTAGAGCAATAACTCTAATAGACTGTTTTATATAAATATTAAATCCTACCATTTATCTTGTGTTGCCGAATCGATCATTTTTAATTGATTATTTTTTGATATTATTTTCACATAAATTCAAGTGATTAATTTTCTCCCTGACTCAATTTTTGAGTTACTAATGATTGATAGGAATACACAAATGAACGCAATCAAATATGCTATGGCTGTTGCTGTGATGGCGCTTTCTGCAACTGTTTCTGCACAAATCGTTTACGTACCAGATTTTCCAGTAAAAAAAGCTGTAACTGCTGAAACTGCCAATGCAGAGAGCCAAGCTCCAGCTGCTGATACAACCGAAGTTATAACAAACACAGAAAAAAAAGCTTAATTTTTAGCTGATTTTTCCATAAAAAACCGATGGCTCCCACCATCGGTTTTTTATTTTTTGTGCCTTTTCTTTGGGCTTTATTCTTTACTTAACATTAAAAATCAACGTCTAGCAGCGCTTAATCGCTGATGATGACTTCAAAAAAAATTGACGCTAAGATGCCGAGATATCTTTTGCAACGCATATCATTAAGCTAATGATTTGGTATTATTTTTAAACAAAATGCGCATTAATTGTCATATTCAACACTTAATTTGTAGAAGCTGACATTTATTTCCATGTTTTTTTTAATGAAATCTCTATAATCAAATGAACTAATCGACTTCTTTATTTTTAAATTTACATTGTCCTATGCAAGAACTTCAGGCACTGATACAAGGAAAAATTTCACCGCAGGTCATCGATATTGAACGCCTGATTGAATTGGCCAATACATATCGAAACCCGAACTCGGCTGAATATAAATTAGTAGAACTTGCAACCAATATTGTATTGGCTAAATATTTAGAAAAAGCACAAAAAGTCCTTTAGGAAGCGGACAAATGAATTTACAAGAGAAAGTACAATTAATAAAAGAAATCCATGTACTGACCCATCAACTTGAACACCGTGCTTTGAGTTTTTATGAAGCTGCGCTTTCTAAACGTCGGATTCATGAAATTTTTGCCTTATGCGATGAACCAATTTTTCAAAAGCAAATATTAAGTTATCGTGCATTAACTGAACCACAGATGGCTGCCACTGAATTTTCCAAACAAACGCCATATTCATGGTTATTTCGTGGCTATTTTAACCATGACGCTGCACTCGAAAGTGCTTTATATCAATATCCAGAGATGGGTTGGGCCTTGCTGCACGACCATGAATTAGGTTGGCAAGTGTGGATGATTCCAGCCAAACAACGCACGGCGTTACTCAGTGAATGGGGCAATTTCAGTGAATGCTATGATTGGTTAATTGAGCAACAACAGCTATATAAATGTTTAATCAGTGATATCGATCTACGTCTACATGCCGTACGCCTAAAGGACGAAGTCAGCACAGCACCAAGCACTGTTGCAACAAGTATGGATGTCCTACTGCCAATTGAAGCGATAAATAAAGACGGATCTGTCGATCTAGATCATTGCGATAAGCAAATCAATGAAGCGGATACGTTGCTTGATAACTCAAATACAAATAAACCGGAGCTTTCTGCACCTGATACCGTTCCTCTTGTTCTAATTGAGCAGCCAACACATGCCCCATCGGAGGAAAATCTCAACTCGACAATGGCAGGCGTTGAACTTCCTGAACAGGTTCAAATCGCTCAATATACCGCTCGCGTTCAAACGCTGCAAAACATCGATGCGCAATTGGCCTTGTATGAATTGCAGTTTATAGATCAGCCTGAACTCACAACGCAACTTGATGTTCTATTGCATACGACAGATGGTACAGATTGGAAAAACCAGCCACTGTATTTAGCAGAGCAAATCAATACCGAAGGTCGCTTCATCAAATATCTCTTGTTGTTTGGTGCTCAAACGCAAATGGAAGCCATTCGACTCTCTCAACTGTTTTGCCAACAACATCAACATGAACTTGCCGCGATTAAAGTCATGACATGGGACAATCTAGAGCAACTCTGTGCTGCACCTGATCAGCTCTATCAACAGTCTCAGCAGGCTGAAATAATTTGGTCGCAAAACGACTATTATCCATTTATCCCGGCACAGTTAATTCATACGCAAAAATTCATTCATTTTGATGAACCTGAACCGACGCTACATACCCCGCTGTTATTATTACAAGAACGTCAAAAAATACGTTTAATCCACGGTCAAAAACGCATGGCACTCTTGCGTACCGAACAAGCCCTTCCCTATTTGATCCTCCATCGACAGCAAGGTTTAAATTGGCAAAGCATCCAAAATGTGATCCAACAATTGCCTCACCCCATTGATGTGATTTCGCTTTATCAAGCACTTAAGCAAATGACCGAAGATTAATTGCATTTATTTTGTAGTTTGGCTTGCATTTATCCGATAAAAATAACAAAACTACAGATGCAGGATACTCAGATGATAATTAAATAGAGCCAAAACATATGCATAAAAAACAACAGTACTTTATTCGGACTTTGCTTTTTTCCGCATCAATGAGCTTGATGTATCAAGTTGCTTGGGCCAATGAAACTGAGGGGCAACATTCGCAGGATGTGCCTGCAACCGAGCAAAGTTCACCGTATATCATGCCAAAAACCTATGATTTTTTAGATCAAATTCCACGTTGGATTGATGCAACACCGACCTTCTTACCTGAACAATCAGATCACCTCATTGTTCCGACAACAGAACAAACGGAAAATAATAGCTGGACCGATCGACAACAGAAGAAAGTCCGAAATTGGGCAGATCGAACGGCCGTTCGCATGGATAACTGGTTTGGGCAAAGTGAGCCTGATAAACCAGCCAATGCTACCCTTAGGGTGATTTTAGACAACAGTTGGAATAAGCACGATGAATACGAAATTAAGCCACGTATTCGCGGTAAAATTAAGCTTCCCACTTTAGAAAAAAAATTGAGTGTGGTCTTTGGTGATGACTCACTTGATAATGAATTAGAAAATAATGCTGCAATTACCAATGAAAACCCTGCGGGGCGTAGTGATAAAAATTATGACAATAAGCAAACCCGTGAAGATAACAGTTCACTGGCTTTACGTTGGTCAGAAATTTCAGATCGACTGCCCTTCGAAACTGACGTTGATCTAGGTTTACGTTCTGGTGATGACCTATATGTCCGCTTAAAAGCAGCTAAAAAATGGCAACTCGACAATGATTACAGTTTTTTAGCCGAACAAATTTATCGTTATGGTATCGATAGTGAAAATTATCTAAGAACCAATTTAGAATTAACCCATGCTCGTCCAGGCCAACCCTTTATCTCAAACCAATTCAACCTGACCTATGCAGATGCACAGGATGATGATCTGAAATGGGATAACTTCAGTTACCGCCAACACCAATTTTTTAAAGGTAACCGATTCAACTACGGCCTATATACAGGTGGTTTTTATAATAACGATCAACTGCGTTTAAACAGTTGGGGACCCTATGTATCATGGCGACAGCCCTTTCTGCGCGAATGGTTTTATATCCAAGGTGATCTCAACTACCTCAACAACCATCGTGACGATAAAAGCCACTTTGTGGGCGCTTTAGTGCGCCTTGAAGCCTTGTTCTAGAACCCGCTATTTCACAGCGAATAAAAAGCCCATCTCAACAGGATGGGCTTTTTTTAAATAACGCAGGTTCAATTTTTCTTAATCACACGTACACGATCATTACGTACAATACTCGGCTGTTTTTCAGCGACTTTTTTCACTTTAGGAAAACTATACTGAACACGATCATTTCGCATCACACGGCGACTATCAACAAAAGGGTTGATATCGTATTGTGCGATCTGCTTTGAAACCTGCACACGGTCATTACGCACCATTTTTTGCTTAGCGCTGTCTGCCTGAGCAGATTGCATGAGGCCCATAGACAGCAGCGAGCCCATTACAGCGATCACTCAAATTTTCATCTTAAGATTCCCAATACTTAACGATCGTTATTATAGATTAATTATTTATTTTTAATTTATTTTAAAGATTAAAACATGGACGTTTTTATTCATGTGCTCTATCGAAAAACCAAATAAAAAAACCTCCCGAAGGAGGTTCATTTCATATCTACCGTTACTTCAGCAATAAGCTGTTAATCCGTTTGATGTATTGGGCTGGATCTTCGGGTAAACCGCCTTCAGCAATCAACGCTTGATCGAAGATCACATTCGCCAAATCATCAAATTGCGCTGAACCTTCTAATTTTTGTACCAACGGATGGGATGGATTGATTTCCAAGACTGGTTTTGATTCAGGTACCGCTTGGCCTGCTTGTTTCAGCATACGAACCAGTTGCGGTGACAACTCACCCTCAGCAACCACCAAACACGCAGGAGAGTCCACTAAACGTGTTGTTACACGCACTTCAGAGGTCTTATCTTTTAACGCATCCGACAGTTTTTCAACAACAGGTTTAAACTGCTCAGCAGCTTCCTCAAGTGCTTTTTTCTCTTCAGCATCTTGTAGATCACCCAAATCAACTGCACCTTTTGATACATTCTGTAATGGTGTTCCATCAAACTCAAAAACAAATTCCATCGCCCACTCATCCACTCGTTCAGTCATGAGCAGCACTTCGATACCTTTTTTCTTGAACAATTCAAGTTGTGGTGAGTTTTTCGCAGCATTTAAACTATCAGCAGTCACATAGTAAATTGCCTTTTGGCCTTCTTTCATATTGGCTTTATAGTCTGCAAATGATGTTTTCACTTCATCATTATTTGACGAAGCAAAGCGTAATAATTTTAGAATACGCTCACGATTCGCCATGTCTTCGCCTAAGCCTTCTTTTAAGACTGAACCAAACTCAGCGTAGAATTTTGCAAACTTCTCTTGATCAGCAACATCTTCAGATTTCGCCAAACCATCTAGCACCGTTAAAATACGGCGGGCGTTACCTTCACGAATCGTTTTCACGTCGCGACTTTCTTGTAATAATTCACGGCTTACATTAAGTGGTAAGTCTGCGCTATCAACCACACCTTGAACAAAACGTAAATAATTTGGAATCAAATTATCCGCATCATCCATGATAAATACACGTTTCACATACAGCTTAATTCCTGCTTTAGCTTCACGTGTGAAAATATTGCTTGGTGCGCGAGATGGAATATAAAGTAACTGTGTATATTCCGTACTTCCCTCTACACGGTTATGTGTCCACGCAAGCGGGGCTTCAAAATCATGGCTCAGGTTTTTATAAAACTCAGTATATTGTTCTTCACTGATCTCATTTTTATTACGCGTCCATAATGCACTTGCTGAGTTAATCGCTTCCCACTCATCCGTCAGTACATATTGACCAGGTTTTGCTTCTTCGCCTTCGGCAGCTTCCTCTTGTTGCCAAACTTCTTTCTGCATCTCAATTGGTAAACTAATATGATCAGAGTATTTATTAATAATCTGCTTAACTTTGTAACGATCTAAATAATCTAAAGCATCCTCGCGTAAATGCAAAATGATGTCGGTTCCACGTGAAGCCTTATCAATTGGCTCTACATCAAACTCACCTGTACCATTACTAACCCAACGTACCCCTTCAGCAGCATTTACCCCAGCACGACGTGATTCCACTGTAATTTTTTCAGCAACAATAAAACCTGAATAGAAGCCCACACCAAATTGACCAATCAATTGTGCATCTGACTTTTGATCACCCGTAAGCTTCGACATAAAATCTTTAGTGCCAGACTTAGCAATCGTACCCAAATGATCAATCGCTTCTTGTTGTGTCATACCAATACCATTATCCGAAATGGTAATTGTCTTCTGCTCTTTATTTAAATGAATACGCACATGTAAATCTGGATCATTTTCATAATATTCAGGATGGTTAATGCCTTCAAAACGTAATTTATCGCAGGCATCAGATGCGTTTGATACTAACTCACGAAGGAAAATTTCAGGATTTGAATATAAAGAATGTGTTACTAAATGCAGTAACTGAGCCACTTCCGCTTGGAAGCTGTGTTTTTGAGATTGTTGTTCGCTCATCAGTCTCTCCGTTCATACTGAGTAAAATTATCAATTGCCTATATGAATGGAGGGACTTCACTATTTTTCAATAGTGTGAATGGAAAATTTTTATTCTGTCGCACTAAATTTTAAGGTTTAAAAAGGTCCTTGTTTATAAACGCGGTCCATGTAGAGATCCAGTTTTTGCTGCCGCATTTTATATACATCACTTAAACAACTGACATTGTCACGGCACTGATCGCGTAGTTGTAGCCATTTTATTTGTTGATCTTGAATTGCACCACGTGTCCCCATGGGAACCAAATGACGAATAATCGTATAGGTTGTTGCCATTTTGACATCGGCATCATTAATACTCCGGTTATCACAAACCGCATGTTCGGTAATGGTTTTCGCCTTTTTACAGTCAAAACTTGCGGCATAACTTGTCGAAATAAAATAAGCACTGCCCAAGACCAGCATACCCTGAATAATTTTTTTCATCGTCTTTTCTCTTCTTCCAACTTGCTGATTTATCTCGACTCTAACAGTTCCACCTAAATTTTCTATTGCCTATTTGTTCAATTCGATCAACTGATGAATGGAATATGCTGCATAAAAAACCCTGCCTAATGGCAGGTTTTAAGATCAGTTACAGCTTAGAATTTGTAGCTATAACCAATTGTATACACCATAGGATCGATATCTAAATCAAAAGTTTCGACAACTGTTTGAACTTCAGGCTGGATTTGAGCATAACGTGCATCAAAGAATACGCCCCAGTTTTTAGCATCAGCTGGTTGGTAGTTAAAACCAACTTGGCCAGCAAAACCATAAGACTCTTTCACTTTAACCTTTGTGCCTTCTAGCACACCTGAACCATCTTCATCCCAAGCAACAAATGCTGTACCACCCACACCAATGTAAGGTGTAAAGCCAGTTGAATTTTTAAAGTTATATTTCGCAGTAATTGTTGGTGGAAGATGTTTCAATTTAACACCAGCAACTTTTGAACCCGCAGCTGTTACATCCACATCATGACTAATTGGTGTAGCTAATAGTAATTCAGCTGAAATGTTGTCATTAAAGAAATATTCTACAGACGGTGTAAATGCAAACTCATGATCTGCTTTTACATTTAAAGCACCATTAGCAATATCAGTATCTGCAGTTGGAGCAATTACAGAAGCACCAACTTTAACCTGCCATTGACCAGCCATAGCTGATGCAGACATACCCAATAATGCAATAAGAGCAGCTTGTTTTAACATTTTTAAACAACCTTCTAGAATGAATAATTAATATTAAACATTAGTATTAAAATTATGCAATAACATTATTTAATAATTTATTACATTATTATATAAGTTATTATTAATTAAATATATTTATTTTAATCATAGTGCAATGCTTGGTTTTATATTTTCACCATTATAATTAATTTATTATTCATAATATACCAACCTTTTTAATCAGAATTAATAAAATGAATTATTTTAATCCAACCAAAATCCTCAGGATTAAATAACAAAAAAGGCGATTATATAATCGCCTTTTTATTTATCTTTGGATATTCTTTAGAGTACCATTGCGGCAATCCAACCAAAGATCATTAATGGAATATTGTAGTGAATGAAGGTCGGTACCACACTATCTTTCATGTGGTCATGCTGACCATCCATATTAAGACCTGATGTTGGCCCTAAAGTTGAGTCTGATGCTGGAGAACCTGCATCTCCCAAAGCTGCTGCTGTACCAATAATTGCAATCGTTGCCGCTGGGCTAAAACCAAATTGAATACAAAGTGGTACATAAATAATGGCCAAAATTGGGATTGTTGAGAATGAAGAACCAATACCTAAGGTAACTAATAACCCAATTAATAACATCCAAAATGCCGCTAAACCTTGGCTGTTTCCAATCCATTCAACTGAAGCTTGTACCAGTGTTGGTACTTGATTCGTAGCCTCAATCACAGATGCAAAGCCTTGCGCAGAAATCATAATGAAACCCACCAGTGCCATCATGCGCATACCACTGATAATGACATCGTCGGCTTCTTTCCACTTAAAGATACCTGCACAGCTTAAGATCGCAACACCAACGAGACCCGCCAAAATCATCGACTCAGATATGACTTGAACAGAAAGCGTAGCAACCACTGCTACCGCAGCCATGATTAAAGTAAATTTAGCGACTTGTGGTTTACCATTTTCATCTGCTTTTACATCAGATGAGATGGTGTGCTGTGATTCCTTAACCTGAACGTCAGCATACTCTCGTGGTTTACGGTAGCTATAAAAAACAGCAATTAATAAGCCAACAAACATCCCAAATACTGGAATTGCCATAGCAGTTGGAATTTGATCATAGCTGATGTTGAAACCGTATGGCTTACCAAAGGTATTGATGTTTTGACCTAAAATATCATTAAGGAAAATAGCACCAAAACCAAAAGGTACCAGCATATAAGTCGCCACAAGACCAAAAGTCAGAACACAAGCAATCAAACGACGGTCAAGTTTTAAATGATTAAATACGCTGAGTAATGGTGGAATTAATACTGGAATAAACGCAATGTGCACTGGAATCACGTTTTGTGAACATACGGCGGCTAAAGCGATAGTAGCGAAAATTACGTATTTCACGCGATTCTGGGCTTTCACATTACTGTTACCTTTGAGTTTAGTAATGAGTTGATAAGCCAGTAAATCTGGCAAACCTGAACGCGCAAGTGCCAAAGCAAATGCCCCCAACACGCCATAAGCAAGTGCGATTTGAGCACCGTTGCCTAAGCCACTATTAAACGCTTCGATGGTGCCATGAATACCAAGACCAGCTAACAAGCCACCTGTTACTGCACCAATGATCAGCGCAAATACAACAGGCACGCGTGCCAGCGACAGTCCAAACATGACTGTAATTGCGGCAAGAATAGCAAACATAAGAAAAAAGGGAGTCTGACAAAAAACCGTATTTTATCAGAATTTGCTCGCTATTTAGCCCCCTATCGATGAAACTGCCACTGTTGAACGATTTACTTAAAGCTGCTGTGATTGCGCAAATTGAGCGATGTAACCTGCAATTTTTTCGGGTTGGCTTAGCACAGCCCAATGATTGGCATTGACTTCAACCACCGATAAATCTTCAACCCAATTAGGTAATTCTTTAATGTAATCTGGACTGACAAAATTATCATGTTTCAACACAATCGCTTGTACAGGACAGACCGCATGACGTTGTCTAGGCTGAGTTAAGCGGGGAATAAAATTAGCACGGTAAAGCGCAATACCGTGTTTACCATCATGCTGAATATTATGATTCAAAGGCAATTCTTGAGTACGTTCTAAATCATTCACAATTTTTCCCCAACGTTCAGCATTCAAAAAATGCCACGCGGTCGGTGCCAAAAATGGCAATTGGAATACCCCGATGTACCATGACTTACTTAACAACTTGAGTAATTTTTTCTGCTGATGCTTGAAGCTATCTCTGAGCAAAAATGCCGCATGATCCAAACATGGCCCAGAAATAGTTGAATAAGACAAAATACGTGAGCGAAATTTTGGCTCAGTCACCGATTCCCAAGATTGGATAGAACCCCAATCATGCGCGGCCAAATGAAAACTACGCTCGCCTAATACCGCTTGCGTCACACTATCTAAATCAAGTGAAAGTTGTTCTAAACGGTAATCTCGTACTTTACGGGGCACAGATGACTGCCCTGCACCTCGCACGTCATAGCTCACAATATAAAATTCAGAACCAAGATGTTCAATAACCGGTTCCCATACTTCCTGATTATCAGGATAACCATGAACCAAAACCAAAGCGGGCTTGGTTTCATCACCCCATGTCTTTACATAGAGCCGTTGTTGATCTGTGGTATTCACCCATTGCGTATTTAGTGGTTGCATTCTTCTAGTCCTTTTATCGATTCCATCGAATTGACGTTTTATTTGTGAACATGGGCAATGTGATCAATGCCACAGTTTTGAAACTCATTTAGTATGCAAAGTTCAGCATAAAAAAAAATTGACCCAGTATGAGCATAATCCAGAAAATAATGACAATGCCTATTGTCTCTAAATTCTTACTCAATCATTATGCCCCTTATAAAGGTGCTGGCATTTCGATTGATAAAATTGATCTCGCCAATTATCACATTCGCGTCAAAATGCCATTAACTCGTAAAAATCAAAATATCGTCGGTGTACATTTTGGCGGTAGTCTTTATTCAATGGTTGACCCATTTTATATGTTGATTTTGATGCATCACCTTGGCTCACGTTATATCGTGTGGGACAAAGCGGCAAATATCCAATTTTTATCCCCCGGGCGTGGAACGGTATACGCTGACATCCAGCTCGACCCAAATGAAATCAATCATATTAAAAACTTAGCAGATAACCACGCACCTGTACTACGGAACTATAGCTTAAATATTTTTGATGAAGCAGGCTTACGTATCGCTGAAGTTCAAAAAACCCTATACGTTCGTCGCAAGCAACCCCGTCCACGCAAATAAAAAAGGCGCTTCTTTAAGCGCCTTTTGATTCAAATTTATCGGATTGGGCTAGCGATTTTGCTCAATTGCAGCACCTGCGCCACCACCGATTGCACCACCAATCGCAGCACCGGTATTACCACCAAAGATACTTTTACCGACTGCAGAACCAATCGCACCACCTACACCACTATATGTAGCATTTCGGTTTGAACCGTTTTGAGTTTTACTACCGACAGCTGCACCAGCGCCACCACCAACGGCTGCACCTACACCACCACCGACATTATTACCCACACCACCACCAATGGCACCACCTAAAGCTGCAGCACCAATACGCTGTTCATTGGGCGACATACTTTCACAACCAGCAAGCATTAGGGTCGACATCATCGCGACTGCGCATACGCTCATTACTTTTTTCATTGTGATGTTCCTTGTCTTCTTCAATACCTATGATTCTAAAACCATTGTATGAAACAATTAAATATAGCTTGTTACGGCTTGGAGCATAAATGCTGCATTTTGTAAAAAACGACGCCTAATCGCTCACAAATCACTCAGGATTTTCATCCAAAATCATCAAATCTTTTGTGGTTTCACCATTTTCAGTCAGCACAGCATGAGAGAGTTTGGCTTTGCTTTCTGGATCTGTTGCCTGATCTAGTTTTAGCGTGCGTTTAATCGGGTCTTGCCCTTTCTTAAACTCTACGCCTTCTGCATCAATATTGGTGTTTTGACGAATAATCTGACCGTCCTGCTTCACCGTCGTCTTGGTTTCAATTTTAGAGGTCGGGACGATGACACCACCACGTTGAAGTACTGGAATCGATAATTTCTTTTCAGAAAAATCACTTTGATGATCTGAAAGTTCAATTTCACGTGCCACGATATCCTGACCTTTATTGGTCATTTCTAACACTGTTGCAGTCACTTGGCGTACAGGTTCTTGACCTGCAACACGGCGAATCACTTCTGTTTTTAGTACTGGAACTACAGCTTTATCTTCTACCACAATCGAATTGGGCATAGGTGCAGCAATCGCTGTCAATGAGCTGAATAATGCAGAAACTGCGAATAATTGCTGTGCGAATTTCATCAAAAGACCCCGTTATGTTTAAGTTTAAAAATCAAGAGATTTGTTATGTTCTATTTTTACTATAGGAAATAAATCAACATTAGGAAAGCTTTAATTTTCAATTCATCCGCATAAAAAAAGCCACCCAAAGGTGCTTTTTTGAATAATTTAAGGGCTAATTAAAGACCGTTAAATTCATCGCTAAATGCTTGGCTTAATGCTTGATCTACATCAGAGAAATCATTGTGAAGCTCAAGCTCTGCAGCTTCAGACTCTTGACGACGACGTTCTAAGTGATAAGCCAAACCTGTACCCGCTGGGATCAGACGACCTACAACTACGTTTTCTTTCAGACCACGTAATTCATCTTCTTTACCTGTTACAGCAGCTTCAGTTAACACACGAGTTGTTTCCTGGAACGATGCAGCAGAAATGAACGAGTCAGTAGAAAGCGACGCTTTGGTAATACCCATCAATTGACGTTCAAACTTCGCTGGGAACTTGTTCTGAGCTGCCACAGCTTGGTTTTCTTGAACAACGCGGATGTATTCCACTTGCTCGCCTTTGATGAAGCTTGTATCACCACCGTCAGTGATTTCAACTTTACGAAGCATTTGACGTACGATCACTTCAATGTGCTTGTCGTTGATTTTTACACCTTGCAGACGGTATACGTCCTGAACTTCGTTCACGATGTAGTTTGTCAGTGCAACTTCGCCTTTCAAACGTAAGATGTCGTGTGGGTTTTGCGGGCCATCAGAAATGGTTTCACCACGGTTCACATGCTCGCCTTCGAACACGTTAATCGTACGCCATTTCGGAATTAGCTCTTCGTAAATCTCAGAGCCATCATCCGGAGTAATCACAAGACGGTTCTTACCTTTGGTCTCTTTACCGAAGCTTACGATACCTGAAATTTCAGCAAGGATCGCATGTTCTTTCGGTTTACGTGCTTCGAACAAGTCAGCTACACGCGGTAGACCACCGGTAATATCACGTGTACGTGAAGATTCTTGTGGTACACGACCAATAACGTCACCGACACCAATTGTTTCGCCGTCGCGCACAGTCAGAATCGTGTTTTGTGGTAGGAAGTAGAACTGTTCGCCGCCATCTGTTGTATCCAATACAACAGCTGGACGCATATCTTTACCAGATGCTGGACGTGAAGTTACTGGAAGTACCTCAATAGTCGTCATACCTGTTGCATCATCAGTTTTCGATGTCACAGTTACGCCATCAGCGATTTGGCTGAAACGCACTTTACCTGCAACTTCGGTAACCAATGGATGTGTATGCGGATCCCAAGTCGCTACGATACCGCCAGCTTCCACAGCTTCTCCATCTTTAATGATGATTGAAGCACCGTATGGAATTTTGTAACGTTCGCGTTCACGACCGATGTCATCTGCGATACCGATTTCACCTGAACGTGAAGTTGATACCAAGTGACCTTTAGCGTGTTGTACTGTTTTCACATTGTGGAAACGTACTGTACCTTTGTTACGAACTTGTACGCTGTTAGCAGCAGAAGTTCGGCTCGCAGCACCACCTACGTGGAACGTACGCATTGTTAACTGTGTACCTGGCTCACCAATTGATTGAGCAGCCATTACACCCACAGATTCACCTGGATTCACCAAGTGACCGCGAGCAAGGTCACGACCGTAACATTTCGCACATACACCGAAAGTAGATTCACAGTTTACAACTGAACGTACTTTCACTTCATCGACACCTTGCTCTTCTAAGTAGTTTGCAAGTTTTTCGTCGATTAAAGTATTACGTGGAAGAATCACATCATCCGAACCTGGTTTCTTCGCATCTTCAGCAAGTACACGACCCAATACTCGAGTACCTAAGTTCTCGATGACATCGCCACCTTGAATGAACGGAGTCATTACAAGACCGTCGAAAGTACCACAATCTGGCTCAGTAATTACCAAGTCTTGTGCAACGTCAACCAAACGACGAGTCAAGTAACCTGAGTTCGCAGTTTTCAATGCAGTATCGGCCAAACCTTTACGTGCACCGTGTGTTGAAATGAAGTACTGAAGTACGGTCAAACCTTCACGGAAGTTCGCTTTAATTGGTGTTTCAATGATCGAACCATCTGGTTTCGCCATCAAACCACGCATACCCGCTAACTGACGAATCTGAGCTGCCGAACCACGGGCACCTGAGTCAGACATCATGTAGATCGAGTTGAATGATTTTTGTTTCTCGTCTTCACCCTGTTTGTTTTTAACAGTTGTGAAAGACAAGTTGTCCATCATCGCTTTCGCTACTTGGTCGTTTGTACGCGCCCAAATATCGACAACTTTGTTATAACGTTCGCCGGCAGTTACGAAACCTTGCTCGAATTGTTGTTCAATTTCACGAACTTCAACTTCAGCTTTTTCGATAATTGCTTGTTTTTGTGGCGGAATTAACATGTCTTCCATACCAACAGACACACCTGAGTGAGTCGCTTGACGGAAGCCCAAATACATCAATTGGTCAGCGAAGATAACAGTATCTTTAAGACCTAATTTACGGTAGCAAGAGTTGATCAATTTAGAGATGTTCTTTTTAGTCATCTCAACGTTGATTTGTTGGAAATCCATACCTTCAGGTACAACTTCCCAAAGTAAACAACGACCTGGAGTTGTGTCTACAACAATGGTTTGTTGTTCACGGTTACCATTTTCGTCAATGACAGTTTGGTGTACACGTGCTTTTACGCGAGCGTGTAAATCAACTTGACCTGTTGCAAGTGCACGGTTTACTTCGTCAGTATCCGCAAACACCATGCCTTCACCTTTGGCATTGATCGCATCACGAGTGATGTAGTACAAGCCTAAGACAACGTCCTGAGAAGGTACGATGATTGGCTCACCGTTCGCAGGAGAAAGAATGTTGTTTGTTGACATCATTAACGCACGAGCTTCTAACTGAGCTTCAAGTGTTAATGGTACGTGTACCGCCATTTGGTCACCGTCGAAGTCGGCGTTAAATGCCGCACAAACTAACGGGTGAAGACGGATCGCTTTACCTTCAATCAGGGTTGGTTCAAATGCTTGAAGACCCAAACGGTGAAGTGTAGGCGCACGGTTCAACATCACTGGATGTTGACGAATTACGTGAGCAAGTACGTCCCAAACTTCTGGAGTTTCACGCTCAACCATTTTCTTCGCAGCTTTAATGGTTGTCGCTTGGCCAGATGCTTGTAGTTTCGCAAAAATGAATGGTTTGAATAATTCAAGCGCCATTTTTTTCGGAAGACCACATTGGTGAAGACGTAAAGTCGGACCTACGGTAATTACCGAACGACCAGAGTAATCGACACGTTTACCCAATAAGTTTTGACGGAAACGACCTTGTTTACCTTTGATCATGTCTGCCAAAGATTTAAGAGGACGTTTATTCGAACCAGTAATTGCACGACCACGACGACCGTTATCAAGCAATGCATCAACAGACTCTTGTAACATACGTTTTTCGTTACGTACGATAATGTCTGGTGCTGCAAGGTCTAGTAGACGTTTTAAACGGTTGTTACGGTTAATTACACGACGGTAAAGATCGTTTAAGTCAGAAGTCGCAAAACGACCACCTTCTAGAGGAACCAACGGACGAAGATCAGGTGGAAGTACTGGAAGTACATTCATCACCATCCATTCTGGTTTGTTGTTCGACTCTTTGAACGCTTCCATCAATTTCAGACGTTTAGAAGCTTTTTTAAGCTTCGTTTCTGAAGTTGTATTTGGAATTTCTTCACGAAGACGTGAAATTTCAGCTTCAAGATCGATGTCTTTCAACAAATCTTGAACTGCTTCTGCACCCATTTTCGCAGTGAATTCATCACCGTGTTCTTCTAAAGCAGTGAAGTATTCTTCATCGTTTAGAAGTTGGTATTTCTCAAGTGGAGTCATACCTGGGTCAGTTACAACGTATGATTCGAAATACAATACACGTTCGATATCACGTAAAGTCATGTCTAAAAGCAGACCGATACGGCTAGGAAGTGATTTTAAGAACCAAATATGTGCAACTGGAGAAGCAAGGTCAATATGACCCATACGCTCACGACGTACTTTTGCAGTTGTTACTTCAACGCCACATTTTTCACAAATGACGCCTTTGTATTTCATACGCTTGTATTTACCACACAAGCATTCGTAATCTTTTACTGGACCAAAGATTTTGGCACAGAATAAACCATCACGTTCAGGTTTGAACGTACGGTAGTTAATGGTTTCAGGCTTTTTAACTTCACCATGAGACCACGACTTAATCATTTCTGGTGACGCAAGACCAATACGGATGCGATCAAACTCTACAGGAGCATGACCGTCTGAATCCGTCTTTTTGCGCATGATATCGAGCAAGTCTTTCAATTTTTTTCTCCGTGTGTTGTGGAGATTTTCACTTCACAACTGGGTCACAAATATTGTTTTTTTAACTGAGAAATCCCCCTTGCCCCTCTTGATTAAAGAGGTGAGAAGCACTGCTTCACAAGGGAGATTCAATGGAGCTAATTAGTCACCATTTTTCAGTTCAATGTTGATACCTAAAGAACGGATCTCTTTGGTCAATACGTTGAACGATTCAGGCATACCTGGGTCCATGTAATGGTTACCATCTACAATGTTCTTATAGATACGGGTACGACCTTCAACGTCATCCGACTTCACAGTAAGCATTTCTTGAAGTGTGTATGCTGCACCGTAAGCTTCGAGTGCCCATACTTCCATCTCACCGAAACGCTGACCACCGAATTGTGCTTTACCACCAAGCGGCTGTTGAGTTACTAGAGAGTAAGAACCAGTAGAACGCGCATGCATCTTGTCGTCAACCAAGTGGTTCAGTTTCAACATGTACATGTAACCCACAGTTACTGGACGGTCAAAACGTTCACCTGTACGACCATCATACAATACTGTTTGACCAGTACGTGAAATGCCACCAAGTTCTAACAATTCTTTGATTTGTGATTCTTCAGCACCATCAAATACCGGTGTTGCTAAAGGAACACCTTTACGCAAGTTACCTGAAAGCACCAAGATTTCTTCATCAGTCAAGCTATCAAGATCTTCTTGTTCGCCACCAACTTTGTTGTAAATCTTGTCTAAGAAATCACGAAGCTCAAGTACAGTACGTTGCTCTTTCATCATCATGTCGATTTGATCGCCAAGACCTTTAGCCGCCATACCTAAGTGAGTTTCAAGAATCTGACCCACGTTCATACGTGATGGTACACCCAGTGGATTAAGTACAACATCAACTGGAACACCGTTTGCATCGTGTGGCATGTCTTCTACAGGTAGGATGTTTGATACAACACCTTTGTTACCATGACGACCCGCCATTTTATCACCCGGTTGGATGCGACGTTTTACAGCCAAGTAAACTTTAACAACTTTCAATACGCCAGTTGTCAGTTCATCGCCTGTAGACAATTTACGTTTTTTCTCTGCAAATTTTTCGTCAATTTCAAGGCTCTTCTCTTTCAAGAACACTTGAATTTGAGTTAAACGCTCAGCAATCGCTTCGTCAACTGGTTGGATTTCAATAAGATCAACCAACTCAAGACCAGACAATAACTCTTCAGTTAATTTGTCACCGCGTTTAGTTGTACCGCCACCATTCGATTCTTGACCTTTCAACAAACGCACAATACGTTCACGAGCTGCTTCTTCAAAGATTTTGAATTCTTCTTTCAAATCTTTACGGTAAGCATCTAATTGAGCTTTTTCAATTGCTTGAGCACGTTCGTCTTTTTCAAGACCATCACGTGTAAACACTTGAACGTCAATAACAGTACCTTTAACACCAGAAGATACACGTAAAGATGAATCTTTAACGTCAGCCGCTTTTTCGCCGAAGATTGCACGAAGAAGTTTTTCTTCCGGAGTAAGTTGGGTTTCACCCTTAGGTGTTACTTTACCTACAAGGATATCGCCCGCTGTTACTTCTGCACCGATGTAAACAATACCTGACTCATCAAGTTTAGAAAGTGCTGCTTCACCCACGTTCGGGATATCGGCAGTAATTTCTTCCGCACCCAATTTAGTATCACGTGCTACACATGACAATTCTTGAATGTGGATTGATGTTAAACGATCTTCTTGAAGCACACGCTCAGATAATAAGATCGAGTCTTCATAGTTGTAACCGTTCCAAGTCATGAATGCTACGCGCATGTTTTGACCCAATGCCAATTCACCACCATCTGTAGATGGACCATCAGCTAATACGTCACCACGACCCACTTGATCACCAAGGCTTACAAGCACTTTTTGGTTAATACAAGTGTTTTGGTTAGAACGTGTATATTTGATCAGGTTGTAGATATCTACACCTGCTTCACCCGCGATCATTTCGTCTTCGTTTACACGAATAACAACACGAGACGCGTCGACGAATTCAATACGGCCACCACGTTTCGCAAGAACACATACACCTGAGTCGTGCGCTACGTTTGCTTCCATACCTGTACCAACAAGCGGCTTGTCAGCGATCAACGTAGGTACTGCCTGACGTTGCATATTTGAACCCATCAATGCACGGTTGGCATCATCGTGTTCAAGGAATGGAATAAGTGATGCAGCAACAGATACAACCTGCTGTGCAGATACGTCCATATGCGTCACTTTTTCAGGAGGCATACGTACGAAATCACCTTGGTGACGTACAGAAACAAATTCTTCTGTTAAATTACCGTCTTTATCTACACCTGAATCGGCCTGTGCAATCACAGTACCTACTTCTTCAATCGCAGAAAGGTATTCAACGTCATCCGTTACACGGCCATCAACAACTTTACGGTAAGGCGTTTCTAAGAAACCAAAATCATTCGCTTTCGCATAAACAGAAAGTGAGTTGATCAAACCAATGTTTGGACCCTCAGGAGTCTCAATTGGACATACACGACCATAATGAGTTTGATGTACGTCACGTACTTCGAAGCCCGCACGCTCACGAGTCAAACCACCTGGGCCCAATGCTGATACACGACGTTTGTGTGTAATTTCAGACAACGGGTTGTTTTGGTCCATGAACTGAGACAACTGGCTTGAACCAAAGAATTCTTTGATTGCAGCAGCAACTGGTTTCGCATTGATTAAATCTTGCGGAGACAAGTTATCAGTTTCAGCTTGAGATAAACGTTCTTTAACAGCACGTTCAACACGAACTAAACCAACACGGAATTGGTTTTCTGTCATTTCACCAACAGAACGAACACGACGGTTACCCAAGTGATCGATATCGTCGACTTCACCTTTACCGTTACGGATTTCAACTAATGTTTTCAATACATCAGTGATGTCTTCGTTCGAAAGAATACCTTCAACTTCACGAGACTTCTGATCCGTACCCACTTCGTAAGGACGACCCAAACGACGGTTGAACTTCATACGACCTACTGGTGATAAGTCATAACGTTCAGAAGAGAAGAACAAATTGTTGAATAAGTTTTCAGCAGCTTCTTTTGTTGGTGGCTCACCCGGACGCATCACTTTGTAGATTTCTACAAGTGCTTCTTCACGACCAGTTGTAGTATCTGCACGTAAAGAGTCCGCAATGAATGGGCCACGGTCGATGTCATTGGTATAAAGTACGTTGAATTGTTTAACGCCGCCTTCAGCCAATTTCACCATAATTTCATGGCTTAGTACTGTATTTGCAGCAATTACTTCGCCATCACGTAACGTTACATCTTCAGCAACAATACGTTCATATAGGTATTCATCAGGAACAGAAAGTTTTTCAAGACCTGCTGCTTCCATTTGACGAACATGGCGCGCGTTAATACGTTTACCTTGTTCAACAATTGTCTTACCGTCTGTACCCACGATATCAAACTGTGCCATTTCGCCACGTAGACGTTCTGGAACCAAGTCAATTTGATAGCTACCCATATCAAGATATACAGGTACTTTTTCGTAGAACATGTCTAGGATTTGTTCGTTGTTATAACCCAAGGCACGAAGCACAACAGTCGCAAGTAATTTACGACGACGGTCAATACGAACATATACAAGATCTTTTGCATCGAATTCAAAGTCTAACCATGAACCACGGTAAGGAATGATACGAGCAGAGTAAAGAACTTTACCGCTAGAGTGAGTTTTGCCTTTATCGTGGTCAAAGAATACACCTGGTGAACGGTGTAATTGAGATACGATTACACGCTCAGTACCATTGATCACAAAGGTACCGTTGTCTGTCATAAGTGGCATTTCACCCATGTAGACTTCTTGCTCACGCACATCTTTGATTGTTTTAGTTTCGCGATCTTTAATGATCAGACGAATTTTTACACGCATTGGCGCCGCATAAGTTGAGCCACGAAGAATACATTCGCGCACATCAAATTCAGGCTTACCAAGACTATACTCAACAAATTCTAAAGCAGCATTGCCAGAATAACTTTCAATAGGAAAAACTGAACGAAATGCGGCTTGGAGACCGATATCTTCGCGGTTTTTTGGAGTTTTGCCGTCTTGAAGGAAAGTTCGGTACGAGTCGACTTGAATCGCGAGCAAGTACGGAACATCCATTACCTTGGGCAATTTACCAAAATTCTTACGGATCCGTTTCTTTTCGGTATATGAGTATGCCATCTGGAGTCCTCGGAAAGTAAACTAAGTCCGCCTGCAGAACGAACTTAGAAGGAATTACGCAGGCCGATATGGCCACCACTTTCACAAATGCTGCAATTTTTAGTGGTATTAAAACGCTTAACAATATTTTTTACTGAAAAATATTGGTAAGCGTTTGGTTTTATAAATTATTTTTAATTTGTATGATTTTTATATCATGCAAACAAAAATCGAGCCGATTATTGTAACGCAAAAAGGCTGATGACCCAAGGGCCACCAGCCATTTTTTGGAGCCGATTATAAAAAAATCGACTCCCCTTAAGATTACTTAAGTGTAACTGTAGCACCAGCTTCTTCAAGTTTTTTCTTAAGTTCTTCGCCTTCTTCTTTAGAAACGCCTTCTTTAAGAACTGAAGGAGCGCTTTCAACAAGATCTTTAGCTTCTTTAAGACCAAGGCCAGTAGCTTCACGAACTGCTTTAATTACAGCAACTTTGTTAGCACCAAAAGAAGTCAACTCAACGTTGAATTCTGATTGTTCTTCAGCAGCAGCACCAGCAGCGCCAGGAGCAGCAGCAACTGCTACAGCAGCAGCAGATACGTTGAATTTTTCTTCGAAAGCAGAAATAAGTTCAACAAGTTCAAGAACAGTTTTTTCAGCAACTGCGTTTAAGATTTCTTCGTTTGTTAAAGCCATGAGAGTAACTCCAAATGGGTATTGAATGGTGTGTAAATTGATTTAAGCTTAAGCAGCTTCTGACTCGTTTTTCTCTTTGAGCGCAGTAATAAGGCGACCCAATTTCGAAATAGGAGCTTGAAGAACGTTTGCAAGCATAGTAAGCGCTTTCTCTTGGTTTGGAAGGTTCGCGATAACGCTAACTTCAGCACCTTGATAAACCTTACCGTCAAATGCAGCAGCTTTAAGTTCAAATGCTTTATTAGTTTTAGCAAATTCTTCGAACAAACGAGCAGCTGCGCCCATGTCGTCTTCAGAAGTTGAGAAAGCTAAGATTGTTGGGCCAACAAGGTTGTCGCTCAAGATATTGAATTGAGTATCTTGAAGAGCACGTTTAGCCAAAGTGTTACGAACTACACGAGTAGCAACACCTAGTTTACGAGCTTCAACACGTAGAGCAGTTAATTGCTCAACAGTTAAACCTTGATAGTCAGCAACAACAGCAGCATACGCAGTAGAAGCAACTTCAGTTACTTCAGCTACGATCTGTTTTTTGCCTTCGATAAGAAGAGCCATTGTAAAACCTCCTAACGGTGATTTATGCACCTATACAGATGCACTCCCAATTCGTTAGCTCATCACTGAACCAACACGCGGAGGAGGAACAAATCACACCACCGCGTCTACTCAGGCTGGGCTATTAAGAAGAAAGCATAAAACTTCCCTCGCCTGAGGTCTTTGACGCTGATAAATCTAAATTTATCAATTCAAAGTTTGCCTGAATTACGCAATATACGACGAAGCGCTTCTTGCGTAATATTTAAAGCAGCGCTTTAAATATTACTCAGGGCTTTAAAATTCTGTAATAAGTCGAAACTTATTTAGAAACGTTTGCTACATCAACAACAAGACCAGGACCCATAGTTGAGCTTAAAGTGATCTTTTGGATGTAAACACCTTTAGAAGTAGCAGGTTTTGCTTTCTTAAGGTCAGCTACAAGAGCTTCAACGTTTGAACGAACAGCTTCAGCAGTAAAACCTACTTGACCGATCGCAGCGTGGATAATACCCGCTTTGTCTACACGGTAACGTGCTTGACCAGCTTTCGCGTTTTTAACAGCAGAAGCTACGTCAGGAGTTACAGTACCCACTTTAGGGTTTGGCATTAAGCCACGTGGACCAAGAATCGTACCTAACTTACCAACAACGCGCATTGCATCCGGAGCTGCAATTACTACGTCAAAGTCAAGGTTACCCGCTTGGATGCTTTCAGCAAGATCATCAAAACCAACAACGTCCGCGCCTTCAGCTTTAGCAGCTTCAGCAGCAGCGCCTTGAGCAAACACAGCTACACGTACAGTTTTACCAGTACCTGCAGGAAGCGTAGTCGCGCCACGAACAACTTGGTCAGATTTACGAGGATCAACACCTAGGTTTACAGCAACATCCAAAGATTCTTTGAATTTTACTGCTGGAAGGCCGTTAAGAACTGCAACAGCTTCTTCCAAAGTGTAAACTTTGTTAGCTTCAACAGCAGCAACAATGGCTTTTTGACGTTTAGTTAATTTAGCCATGTCTTATAGCTCCACTTCCAAGCCCATAGAACGCGCAGAACCAGCAATGGTACGTACACGTGCGTCTAAATCAGCACCAGTAAGATCTGGTTCTTTAGTAGTCGCAATTTCTTCTAATTGAGCGCGAGTCAACTTACCAACTTTAGTTTTGTTAGGTACAGCTGAACCCTTTTGGATGCCCGCAGCTTTCTTAAGAAGAATCGCAGCAGGAGGAGTTTTCATGATGAATGTGAACGACTTGTCGTTGTACACAGTGATCACTACTGGAATTGGAAGACCAGCTTCAACTTTTTGTGTCGCAGCATTGAATTCTTTACAGAATGCCATGATGTTAACACCACGTTGACCTAGTGCAGGACCAATCGGTGGAGATGGATTTGCTTTACCAGCTGGAACTTGCAGCTTGATATAGCCGTCAATCTTCTTAGCCATTTCAATTACCTCTGGGTACTAACGCCGCTAGGCTCCCCATACATATAAGTAACGATACCGTTACAACAACAATGCCCGACTCATAACAAATCGGGCGTTTATCAACCAAGTTAAATTAAACCGATTTTTCGACTTGGCGAAATTCCAGCTCAACCTGAGTTGGTCGATTAAATACATTAATCGTCAACGTCAAACGTGACTTA
The DNA here is from genome assembly GCF_003268405.1 of Acinetobacter sp. CFCC 11171. Classification (NCBI taxonomy): domain Bacteria; kingdom Pseudomonadati; phylum Pseudomonadota; class Gammaproteobacteria; order Moraxellales; family Moraxellaceae; genus Acinetobacter; species Acinetobacter sp. CFCC 11171. Next base: position 32,813 of record NZ_LQXP01000040.1, read on the forward strand.
TCGTATAGAACTTCTTCCACCACGCCTTTAAAATCGGTGAATGGACCGTCAATTACGAGTAATTCTTCACCTGGTTCAAACATCGTCTTAGGACGAGGTGCTTCGCCAGTATTGCGTACACGTGCAAGAATCGCATCAGCTTCTTTTTGCGTAATTGGTGCAGGCTTTTCTGCAGTACCACCGATGAAACCTAATACTTTTGGACATTCTTTAACAATGTGCCAAGTTTCATCATTCATTTCCATCTCGACTAACACATAGCCGGGAAAGAATTTACGCTCAGATTTACGTTTCTTACCATCCTTCATTTCCACTACTTCTTCAGTAGGGACAAGGACTTCACCAAAGCTATCGGCTACAGCGCTACGCTGGATTCGATCATTAAGTGAGCGTAACACTTGTTTTTCATAACCAGAATAGGCATGAATAATGTACCAACGTTTCATAGCTCTCTTACCCGATAATAAACTTCATTAACCAGCTCAAAGCATAGTCAAAGCACCATAATAAAATAGATGCCACTAAGACTACCGCAAGTACCTGCCAAGATGTGGTCATGGTCTCTTGCTTGGTTGGCCAAGTCACTCGACGTAACTCAATTCGAGCATCTTTCAACAATCGAACAAAGCCTTTGCCTTGATGGGTGGCGTATAATAAACCTAAAGCCACGATGATACAAGCCAAAATTACCCCAACACGGACCCAAACATCATTCGCTGGTGCCCAGTATGCTGGCAAATGTTGATTCACCATCATAGAACTACCGAGTAAAATCAACGCGATAACCCACAGAACATAGTCTAAAGGGGAACCAGAATTAACAACTTCAGCAGGATTATTTCTTTGAGGAATTGGCGCGTCGCTTAATGCGTCACGCGATTTATCATTCGACATTTTTGTACTCGTCGTAGGATTCGCGACTTATTATATGACCAGTTGAGCCAGCATCAAGCTTCTTTTTAAAAAAATTTGGCAGGCCAGGAGGGACTCGAACCCCCAACATTCGGTTTTGGAGACCGACGCTCTACCAATTGAACTACTGACCTGCAGAGCAAATCGAGAGTCGAAACTCTCGATCTGTACAAAGATAACTGTATTATATTATGCAGTTACTTTAGAAACAACACCCGCACCAACTGTACGG
>NZ_LQXP01000041.1:0-31422 GCF_003268405.1 Acinetobacter sp. CFCC 11171
AACATTTAATGATGTCCCTGTTAAACCTGACGCTACAGTGTTGGAAGATGGAAAAGTAACTTTGCCGAATCCAATTGAGGGGCAGCCAGCGAATATACTGATAAACACAGTTACCATTGGTGGGGTTACGACACCGATTACACATGATTGGAATAGCGTTGTAAAAAATCCTATTGAAGTTCCAGGTGTGGGTACTTTAACGGTCACATCAACTGGTGAATTAACCTTTACCCCAGTGAAAGACTTTAGTGGTATGGTTGAAATTCCTGAAATTACTTATGCCTATGGGTCCACTGGAGAGACAATCACAACAGATGCCATCAACGTTCAGGTCACTGCTGTTGCCGACCAGCCGATGGTGGGTATTTTTAACTTTGATATACCAACGTTAGAATTGAATATTCAAACCTGGAAAAATGTTAAAAATGTTGATGGCCGTAATTTGATTGAAAATGCTGGGGATGGTGCAAATAGAGATACCCTTATCAATGCTATTGATTATTTGCGTAACAATACGAACGTAACCAATTCGGATGGTAGTATTATTGCAAATGCAGAGGCAGGAATGACTGGCAGTTTGAATGCTAGTAATTTACCGACGTTTGATGCAGTTTATATTCATGGTTTTGTATTCCTTGAAGCAGGTCAAGTCTATAAATATGAAGGAAAGGCTGATGATAGTGCTGCGATTATTATTGGTGATGGCGTTTCTACCGAACATGTCAACTGGAAAGGGGTAAATACCGAAGCAGATACTAGTTTTAGTGTGAGTCAAACAGGTTTCTATAGCTTCCAGTTCTATGCGCATAATGCTGACGGTATGGGTAATTATAACTTTAACGTTACTACAGAAGATGGTAGTGCTGGTAGTGCTGTAAGTTATTATCCAAGTGTCGATGCCATTAATGGATTGCTTACAGACACAGGTTATATTCTAGGTGACTATAATGCTGGCGTTGATGGTAAAGATGAGACAGGCTTCTATCCAATAGCTCTAGGATATCAAGGTAATGCTGAAGATGTGATTCAGTTAGATGGTATTCATGTAAAAGCAATGGATATTGATGGTTCAGAATATGTATCATTTGAAATGTCAGGCTTGCGTCCAGGTTCTATCCTCAGCTTTAAGGATGCAGCGGGTAAATCTCATTCAGTGACTGTTGGTGCAGATGGTATTGCTAATTATTCTCCTGCGGTTCAAGATGCAAGTGCATCAGAGTACACTGACTTTACTCTGACGGTTAAAGAAAAATCCCAAGAAATCCTTGATGTGACCTTGACCGCAACTTCTACGGAAATATCAAATAGTGATAAGACAACGTCTACACTGGATTTTCAAGTAAAAGTGTTGGATGCAGATGGATTTGCTGGGCGCTCAATGCTTACAGCAGAAGTTAATGATGTGAATGATTTAGCGATTGACGAAGATCCTATCTTTAAAGTTTTAAATCAAGAATACGCATTAGCGAATGGCGAAGCGAACCAGGTTGACGGGTTTACTATCGGTTCAAATGACCAAATCGACATCTCATCCTTACTTTCTGACGATGCAACTGAAGCGAATCTTGCAGAGTTTGTAACAGTAGAATATGACGAAGAAACTGATTCAGCTGTGATTTCAATTGACCGTGATGGTACATTAGGTACGGAATATGAATCACAAGATCTCGTGGTCTTGCTCAATCAAACCAGCAAAGTCGAACTAGATGACCTAATCAATAATAATCAAATTATTTACTAATCATTTGATGAACAAAAAAAGCACCTTCGGGTGCTTTTTTTTGCTTCCCAAAAAGTGAATGCAGATTGAAGACTTGGTTTTAATCAACAACTCATCGGAATTAAAACAAATATGCTATATCTACACTTGTATATTGAATAAGCTTTCTTTGCGCTTAAAAAGCGACACTTATCTGATGACGTAGCTCAAAAGGTATGCATAAAAACAAATTAATGGACAATAAAAATGAAAAAGAATCTCTGGATCAGGACACTTCTTTGTATGACGGTTGCGGTGTCGCCACTGACTTTCGCAGCGACAACCACTGCACCCGTTCCACCCAATAGCCAGCAAGTCTTTTTGTCGGCAATAACTGGGATGGTACGGTTACAGTCATCAATCCTGCAAAAAACTATCAGAAAGTTGGTGTCATCAATATGGTGCCCGACAAAAAAGAACGGCTCACTGAAATTTACCTTAACCCAGTAAAATTGATCGCCTATAGCTATATTCGTAATACAGCAGGAGAGGGAAATGATCAATTGGTCGATGACATGTATTCCACACCAGATGGCAAATCGGTAGTTGCATCACGCCCAAGTTATGCAGATGTTGTCTCGATTAACATAGCAACAGGAAAAATTAATTGGCGCACACCCGTTGAGGGATTTCGAGCAGACCATATGGCAGTATCCCCTGATGGGCAACAGGTTGCAGTATCAGCGTCTTCAGGAAATGTCGTACATATACTCGATATGAACACAGGCAAAGAACTAGGACGTTTTGCGACGGGCGATAAACCACATGAAAATATTTACTTTGATGGTGGCACAAAAATTCTTAACTCAGCCATAGGTAATGTCGAAACCTCAATGGATGCAGCGTGGCAGGATTTCACTAAAGGCAAACGCTATATCACCATTGCCGATGTTAATAATTTTAAAGTCTTGAAGAAAATTGATTTTCGTCCTGCATTGGATGCCTTTGGTCGTAAAGACCTATCAAACGCTGTGCGTCCAATTGTATTTAGCAAAGATGAATCCAAAATCTATGCGCAAGTCTCATTTTTTAATGGCTTGGTCGAATATGATCTCAATCAAGGCAAAGTCACACGCATTGCACAGCTTCCGGGAAGTACAACTATTCCCTCTGATCGCACGAAATGGGTAAATGACTCACGCCATCATGGGCTTTCGATCAGTGGAGATGGTGAAAAACTATGTGTTGCAGGAACGATGGATGATTATGCCACCATCGTCGATCGTAAAACTTTGACCGTGGCGAAATTGATTGCTGCAGGCAAACCGTATTGGGCAACGCAAAGTCCAGATGGTAAACGCTGTGTCATTTCTGAAAGTGCGACAGATGCAGTAACCGTGATCGATTTCGCGACAGGTGAAAAAGTCATCACAGTTCCAGTTGGCAATCACCCACAGCGTGTTCGTTTAGGTTATGTACCAGCAGGATGGGGCAGTCAGTAAAACAGTTTAAATCAAAAGAAAATGGAAAAATCAGAGTCAAATCGGCTCTGAATTTTTTTAATTGAAGAACATTTAGAGATTGAATCATGTATAAGAAATGGATTGTTATCGGGTTAGTGGTTGGCTTGATTTTATTGTTGATGATTCAGTTATTAAAACCAAAGCAGCAGGAGGTTCATGAACAGCTACCGTTAGATCAACAAAAAGTGTCTGAAATACGTTCAGAGCGAACTACAGAAAATGTATTGCAGTATTTAAGTTCTAATTCCAAACAATTAATACTCGACAGTGAAACGCACTCTGAGCTATTACAGCAACGTGAACAGGTATATCAACAATTTCAGCAAATAAATACGCTGATGAGTCAGGGACAGCAGCCGAATCAAAATCAAGTACTCGCTCTACTCGAGCAACAATATAACTTGGTTAAAAAAGGCGTCGTGAAATTGGATGAAGCCATTTCATCAATTCAATATTTACGACAAATACTTCCTGAAATGGACAGAGCTTTGGATAGAAAGCTAGCTAAACTGGAACAACTCAAAAAATGAATTAACTTGAATAAATACACTTTTAAACTAACCAAACTTAAATGAAATAATTAAGGGGAGAACAAAAGTAGAGTGGCGCGGAAATAGAATAGTAAATTAAAAAATGTTTTTTAAATCAAATGCTTATAATTTAAATAAGGATTTGGAAAATAAACACTCCGAAGATGCCGCTGCAAATGTCGTGACCCTGAACCCGATGAGTTCAAGGTGGACGCGACGTACACTCGCTGGGTTTCCCACTCGAGGAGGGCATACGCTCAGAATATACAGAACACATCCATAAGTTTAAGTATCGGCAGGGGATTAGACCTAGCTGGCGAACACCTCAGAGATGTGCTCAGTATAACGAATTCAGCGTTATTGGCAAATCACCAAACACTGACAAAGTGTTTAAAATGAAGCAATCGGGCAAAGTATAATCACTAAACCACCGATTAATCAGTCAATTCTTCAACTTGTTCCAAAATATTTTGCAACAAAAGTTCGCAGTTTGCATATTCTTGCAAACTCTTATTCATTGACAGGACTTCTTGCATTAATTCAAGTGCGACCATAATGATCAGCTTACTCGGTTCCATACGTGGTGCTTTACGACGAAATTCATCGTATTTTTCATTCAGTAATTGTGCTGCGCGTTCTAAATCGGCTTGTTGGTCAGAAGTCGTTGCTAAACGGAAACTATGACCTAGAACTTTTAAATCAACTGCAATTTGTTCACTCATGATCAAACTTCCTCATTACTTTCAGTCGGATGTGCCAATTGTTGAATTTCTTGCGCATGTTGATCTTGAGCTGTACCTAAAATAGCTAAACGTTGAATAATCGCTTCAACTTTTGCTTTGGCATGTTCATTTTTTTGTAATAAACGTTCACGTTCTTGCTGCAAACCTTGAATTTCTTGTTGAGCATGACGCTGTTCATTTTGCATCTTTTCTTTAACGATACGTAGCTCATTACGTTCTGCCAAAATTTCTTGAAAACGATTTTTTAGATCAGTACAGCTTTTTTCAAGACGGCTATATCGGTCAGCCAAAGCAGTTGCATCAGTATTCAGCTGTTGAAGTTGAGCACGTGAATCAGTTAATTGCTCATTCAGCGCATCAATTTCTTCTTGTTTGGAGGTGATAATACCGTTCTTATGTACAATTTGAGCATGATGGTGCTCATCAGACGAGTTTTTCTCATCTTGTAGGGCATTATTTTCGCTTTCAAATTGCGCCAGTCGCTTTTTTAAAACGCTAATATGCGCTTGGAGACGCTGTAATTCTTCTAACATAACGTAGTCGCACAGTCTTGCAAACAAAGGTAATATATACGAAGTATAGAGATTGGATAAGCGAATGCAAGACGATATTTCAGGTTGGTCAGATTGGTCCCAGAATTTTTCTAAAATTGAAGAAATTTCAAGCCCAAGTGAGTTACATGGTCTACTCACTGGTATAGTTTGTGTGTCACAACCCCCGAGTCGTGAAGAGTGGCAACAAATTTTAGCAACGCTTGATGTAGCTGAATTAGACGAAGATGCGGTGGCATTGTTGACTGAAGAAGCAGAAGATGTAGCTCATTCACTTTCAGATGATGAACTCGACTATCTTCCTTTATTACCAGATGATGATCACTTGCTAGGTGAGCGTGTGCAAGCCTTGGCAGATTGGTGTGCAGGTGTTGTTCTTGGTTTTGGTTTGGCGGCAGGTCATCTGCGCACCAATGAACAAGAATTGATTGAGCATTTACAGGATGTCGCTTCAGTAGAATTTGAAGATTCAGATGATGATGAAGAAGGTGAAGAAAGCTATCAGGAATTATACGAATTTGTTCGTTTAATCCCAGTGAGCCTGTCTATGGGACGTACCAAAGTTGATGTTTCAGAAACACCGTTGCTACAACTGAGCGCTAAAAATTCATCGGCTCAAGTGGGTAATGTGGTTGAAATGTTCACCCCACATCGTCCAAGCTAAGGCATTAATTTTGCTTATATCTATGTGAGGTATTACGTGTTTTTATACATGCCTCACATCGAATGAGAGATTCATATTCAATTGAATCAAAATTTAAACAATATCAGCCAGCAGGTATAAGAAGTATTTAAATGAAGAAATTAACTCAAGCGGATTTTCAAGAACGTCGAGACATCCTTGCGGGTGAAATGGGACTACGTAGTATTGCAATTATTGCCACGAGCAAAGAAGCCATGCGTAATCGCGACGCAGATTATAAATTTCGAGCTGATAGTAGTTTCTTTTATTTAACAGGTTTTGCTGAACCTGAAGCGGTTGCAGTGATTGAAACCTTTGATAGCGAAGAAGAAGGTTATAGCTATAGTTTGTTCTGCCGTGAACGTGACCGTGAAATGGAAATTTGGAATGGTTACCGTGCGGGTGTAGATGGGGCTGTAGAAGATTATGAAGCTGATGAGGCTTATGCCATTGATTTGCTTGATGAAGAAATTTTAGAAAAATTACAAAATAAAGATAAATTATTCTACCGTATTGGGCAGCAACCAGATTTTGATGCTCGTGTGGCGCAGTGGATTTCGGCAGCAAGTGGTGAATCACGTAAGGGTGCAGTTGCGCCTGCTCAAGTCATTCAACTAGATCGTATTATTGATGAAATGCGTTTGCATAAGTCTGATGATGAACTTGAATTGATGCAGATTGCTTCGGATATTTCAGCAGAAGCGCATACTCGTGCCATGCAAACGGTTAAACCGGGCATGATGGAATATGCACTAGAAGCAGAACTGAATTATGTCTTTGGTAAAAATGGCTGTGTGCCTTCCTATAACAGCATTGTCGGCGGCGGTGAAAATGGCTGTATTTTGCACTATGTGGAAAATGACAAAGAACTCAAAGATGGTGATTTGGTACTGATTGATGCAGCATGTGAATATCAGCTCTATGCATCAGACATTACCCGTACTTTCCCAGTCAACGGTAAATTCAGCCCTGAACAAAAAGCACTTTATAATATCGTACTCGATGCACAAATTGCGGCGATTGATGCTGTGCGTATCGGCAACTCTTATAAAGAACCACATAATGTTGCTGTACGTATTTTAGTTCAAGGTTTATTGGATCTTGGCATTATGCAAGGAGATATTGACGAAATCATCGCAAAAGAAAGTTACCGCCAATTCTATATGCATGGTACGGGTCATTGGCTTGGTATGGATGTGCATGACGTCGGTTCATACAAGCAAGACGGTGAATGGCGTGCCTATGAAGAAGGCATGGTTGTAACGGTTGAACCGGGGCTCTATATTGCGCCAGATGATGAAACAGTGGATGTAAAATGGCGTGGTATCGGTATTCGTATTGAAGATGATGTGGCTGTAACTAAAGCAGGTCCACGTGTTTTAACAGCAGCAGTGGTGAAATCTGTAGAAGACATTGAAGCGCTGATGGCGAAAGCGAAAGCCGCTTAAGTTAATATAGTAATTAAAAAAGCCGGTCAGATGATCGGCTTTTTTTATCTATAAGCAGTCATATAAATACTAGTCATATTAACAAGGTTAATTAGCAATGTAGTTGATTTTCTGATGTTAAGTTTTTACAAAAATTAGATATAAGTCTTTTTAAATTAATCGTATAAATTTTTTATTTTAATCATAATTATGGGTGTTAGAAAAGCTGGAGTGGTTATTCCCTTTAATGGCAATCAACAGGATATTGAAAGACTGGTAAATGATTGGCTGGTTTATTTTGAAGAAAACTCAAAATCTGCATTAGATATAGAGTGGCTGACGGATCATATTGTTTGTATCAATAGTGCCGGATTAGCATATTTTGCTTTTACTGAACCTGAAAAATGGAGCAGTTTGCTAAGCAGTCAGTTGCCGATGAAATGGATGATCTTCTTTGATTTTGCAGACACAAATTCAAGCTATAGCTATGCGCTTTATAAAGAGAGTGCAGAAATCAGATGTGTCATTCAAGCGGAAGAAGATGAACTTTACATGGATGGAGAAAGACAAGATTTTGAAAAGGAATGGTTAAACTTTTCAACAAGATATTTATACGAATATGTTGAAAATGGCAAAGTTCAAAAAAAATGGACGACTGATTTAAACAGTTTAAAAGAAGAAATCAATGAAGATTTGGAAAGCTATTATCAGTATTATTATTTTAGCGAAAAGGATCATTTAATTTATCATACTCAATTGGTTCGGCAGTTATTGATTGAGCTCTTTAAAAACTATGTCGGTTTTGAAATCTTTGATAGTGATTATAATCCAGTAAAGAAAATAAAGTTTAAGTATAACAATCAGCCTACTTATGATGATTATTTGAGTTTAGCCTCAAGAGGGGATATTGCAGCCCAAATTAAATTGGGTGAAATGTATGAAACGGGATGCGGCGTCGAAAAAAATGATGTTACAGCACAAGGATGGTATCAAAAAGCGGCTGATCAGGGTGATGATGCAGCGATGCTGAAGTTAGCCGTGCTGTTGTTCAAAAAACCATGTAAAACAGAGGTTCATATCGCTTTAGCTCTGCTGAATCAGTCAGTGGAAAAGGGAAATATAAACGCAAGAACGGCCCTTGCTGAAATATATGAAAAGGGCGAAATTCTTGATCAAGATTATAATGTAACAATGAGCTTGTACAAGCAATCGGCAAAACAAGGCTGTGCAATTGCTCCCTATAAAATTGGCTTAATGTATGAGCTAGGTAATGGTGTAGATCTAGATTTAAAGATGGCGAAACGCTGGTATCACCAAGCAGCGAATGCTTTTAATGTCGATGCTCAAATACGCTTAGATAAATTAATCGAAGCTTTAAAAGCTTAATTTATTCACTTGAACAGAATGTATTCAAGAATTTGATTGTTCAGTTTTTTAGCTAACAGCATCATAGATATACGTATTAAAAGTAATGCTTAACAATGTAAAAATTCATAGCCTTGATGTAAGATAAAATCCATTACAGATTATACGTATTTTGAATGCCTCTCCTGAATTCGAATACAACATAAAAAAGGATCAAAGCATGCAGCAAGAAGTCATCATTGTGGGTGGTGGAATGGTCGGACTGAGTCTGGCTCTGATGTTGGCAAAAGCAAAGATTGGCGTAAAGCTACTCGAAGCAATCAAATACCCCAATTATGATGATGCAAACCTTGCCCCATATCACTCAAGTTTCGATGCGCGAAACAGTGCATTGTCACGCCGTACGGTGCAAATTTATCAAGAACTAGGCCTCTGGGATGCTTTGCAGGAACACGCCACACCTATTTTAGAAGTGAATATTACAGAGCAAGGTAGTTTTGGTAAGGCAAGACTCAAAGCAGAACAAGAAAAAGTCGAAAGCTTTGGGCAGGTGATTGAAAATGCATGGTTAGGCCGTGTGCTGCTCACAGAAGTCAAAAAACAACAATTCATTGAATTAATTGACGGCGTACAAGTGACTTCGCTGACGCAGGATGCAGACCATGCCTATATTGAAGCAAAGCGTGCTGAAGAACAGCTCAAACTACAATCTAAAATTGTGATTGCTGCCGATGGCCGTGATTCATTCTGCCGTAAAGCCTTAGGTATTGGCGCATCGGTGCATGATTATGACCAAGTGGCGATTGTCACTACAGTACAAACCTCTAAACCGCATGGTCATGTCGGTTTCGAGCGTTTTAGTCCGCTTGGTCCGCTAGCGCTGCTGCCACTTCCAGGTGAATACCGTCGCTCAGTGGTTTGGCCTGTTCCCAAAGGAACTGAAGGCGAGTGGATGGGTGATGAAAATGATCAGCACTTCTTAGATGCTTTACAAGAAACCTATGGTGACCGTGCCGGTAAATTCCAAAAAACTGGTAAACGTTTCAGCTTCCCATTGTCGCAAGTACTTGCAGAGAAACAAGCAGTTGGACGTGTAGTGTTGATGGGGAATGCAGCACATACCATTCATCCAGTGGCAGGTCAGGGCTTCAATCTTTGTATGCGCGATGCTTATGTACTACGCCGTTATTTAAAAGAGCAAGTTGAAAAAAATGCAGATCTGGGTGATGCAGCTATGTTGCTTGATTATGAAAAATCGCGCCTGACCGATCAGCAGCGGGTGATTAAATTCTGTGATTCAGTTGTTCGTGGTTTTAGCAACCAGAACCCATTTTTAAAATTGATTCGCAATACTGGATTAGTTGCCTTTGACACCATTCCGGGGATTAAGCCTTTGGTCGCGAATTATGCAATGGGGCTAAAAGCATGAGTTTAAATCAAACAAATGTACTGGATGCCGTGATTGTCGGTGGTGGCTTGGTCGGTGGCTTAACGGCATTGTTATTGGCGCAGGGCGGTGTGCAGGCTACGGTATTGGATGCGGCACCTATTTTGGATGTAGAAAAAACCAAAAGTATTGCGAATCCTCGGGTTTTGGCACTTAGTCAAGCCACCATTCATCTACTCAAGACTGTGGGTGTTTGGGAAAAGCTTGCCCGTCAGCAGCCGTATACAGGCATGCAGGTGTGGAATAAAAATGGCTATGGAGAAATCAATTTTGGTCATGTTGCAGAGCAAACACCATCAGTTGAGCAAGCTTTAGGTTCAATGGTTGAACCAAGCGTATTGAATTTAGCCATTCAAGAAAAAATGCTAGAACAGCTTGAAGACTACCGAACCCAAGTTAAGGTCAGTCGAGTTGAGCGTGGCGTTGGTGTGTGGATCATTCACCTCGCAGATGGTACCCAGCTCAAAACAAAACTGGTGATAGGTGCAGATGGTGCAAACTCATTTGTTCGTGAGCAAGCTTTCATCGATCTAGATGTGCTGGACTATAAACAAGCCGGTGTGAGCTGTGCAATTAAAACCGCCCAACCGCATCAGCATGTAGCGCGTCAAATTTTCTTAGAAACTGGACCTTTGGCATTTTTGCCGATGGCGAGTCTGAAAAAAGAAGAAAGTGGTTATTGGCAATCCATTGTGTGGACCTTACCAGATGATTATGCCGATGAATATGTGGCTTTATCCGATGTTGAATTTACTGCGTTGCTCACTCGAGAAAGCCATCACATGCTCGGCGAAGTCTTAGAAGCAACGCCACGTGCTAAATTTCCATTGAAGGCACGAGCTGCGCAGCAATATGTGCATGATGGTCTAGCGCTGATTGGAGATGCGGCCCATGTGATTCATCCGCTTGCAGGACAAGGCGTGAATATTGGCTGTTTAGATGCAGCAGTGCTTTGCGATGTGCTTTTGACCGATAAAAAACGTGGTGTGTGGGCACATGAACAAAGTTTGAAGCGCTATGAACACCGCCGTAAAGGGCAAAACGATGCCATGATGCATAGTATGTCCGCGATTGGTTGGTTAGAAACCACAACTTTTTCTCCTGTGGTGTGGGCGCGAAACTTTGGTTTAAAACAAGTGGAAAATCAGACTGTTCTAAAAGATGCGTTTATGGCTCAAGCTAATGGTCTGAGTATTTTAAAAGATACAATCTACGCAGCTTAGGTCAAAGTCAGATATTTTTTAGACAGTCGTATAAACAAGGTTACGATTTTGATTAAAAAAGATACGATTTTTTGATTATGGGTACTAGTCGAAATGCTCAGAGATTGCTAAATTTCTGTTAATTTAAAACCAGCCATTCGCTGGCAAACAGAAGTCATTCGCGGGGAGAACACAATGACTGATATGAACGATTATGATGATCCAGAAGATTCAGTAGTTGATGAAGATGAAGCACAAGCAGCTGAAAAAGGTGCAGGTGACGCAGCTGATTCTGCCTCTGATGGTGACACCTCTGAAGCTGAAACATTAACAGTGACTGCAAAACTAAAACAACGTCAGGCGCTTGAAGATGAAGTTGCGGCGTTCTTAGCGCGTGGTGGTCGTATTACCGAAGTCCCTCCAGACGAATCGGCAAAAGATTAAAAGTGAAAAAACACCACGTCATGTGGTGTTTTTTTTTGCTTCATTCGCTTGTGCGATGATGAACGTCATTCATTTTTTAACTCTGTAGCATGTTTGCTCAAGAAGTTAAGTCGTTAATAAGATGTGAAGTCGCTTCAAGCCGTCTTTGGCTTCATATATTTACGACTGATCGCGTAAATAGGATAAAACACAAAATGCAGTAAAAGCAAAAACATACAATTGATAATGAATGCAGCAATATACGGCGGTGCATGCATGGCCGCCACAGCAGCGACAAAAGATTGAAAAAGTAATACCGCACTCAAAACGACATAAGCCCAATAACGATGCCTATCCCAAAATTGGCTCAGTTTCAGTAAATTACCGACTATAAAATAGAGGGAACAATATCCACAGACCATCGCAATCGCGCTATGATCGGCCGTCATTTGCTCGCCACTAATATAGTGCGGATAGGGTTGAATGCCAGTATAAATAATATGTGCAAGGGCCGTGAGCCAAACCAGATTAAAGAGAATGAACACCAGCGGTTTTTTGACAGACAGATTTATGGACATGTTATAAGCAACTTTTTTCATTCTATTTAAATTATTGTATGGGATAGCTTATGGAACCCGTAGGTCCCATAAGCGGTTCAAATTAAAAATAAAAAAAATTAAGCTTAATCGTTCGCTTGGGTTAACTCTAAAGCACGTTGATAGGCCACTTTCTTTTTAATCCCAGTTAAATCAGCAGCCAACTGAGAGGCAGCTTTAACGGACAAGTCTTGAAGTAAACGCGTCAACAATTTGTCTAACTTTTCTTGCTCTAGGTCTTTTTCTTCGGTCGCACCACCAATCACCAAAACAATTTCGCCTTTTTGCTGATTATGATCAGATTCGACAAAATGAACCAATTCACCCAAAGACATTTTTTTAATGGTTTCAAATGTTTTGGTAATTTCACGTGCAAAGCCCACAGGACGATCTGCACCAAAGACATTCGACATATCTTTTAGGCAGTCCACAATACGGTGCGGCGCTTCATAAATAATCATGGTTTGAGTTTCGTCTTTCAGTTTTTCCAGTGCTAAAAGACGTTGTGACTGTTTAGAAGGTAAAAAGCCTTCGAAACTAAAACGGTCACTGGGTAGGCCGACAGCACTGAGAGCTGCAATGGCAGCACAGCACCCGGCACAGGAATGACACGAATATTTTTTTCTTGTGCAGCACGAACCAGTTTAAAGCCGGGGTCACTGATTAATGGCGTGCCTGCATCACTGATCAGCGCCATATTTTCACCTTTTTCTAGGCGTTCAATGAGCTGGTCTATTTTGTTGCTTTCGTTATGGTCGTGACAAGCAGTTAAAGGCGTATTGATACTAAAATGTTTAAGTAATTGTGCGGAAGTTCGTGTATCCTCGGCGGCAATAATTTTAACCGACTTCAATACCTCAATTGCACGATAACTAATATCATCTAAGTGCCCGATTGGAGTTGCAACAACAAATAACTGAGCACTCATAGGTTTCTCCATGTTGGATAATAAGAACAAAATTTTGGGTCTTTGCCTTTTAAGCAGTCTGTTTACTGCTGCACAGGCAGACGTCTTGGTCATTCTACCTGAATCTGGCCTTATGGCGCGAGCCGCATCCAGTATTAAGCAAGGTTTCAATAGTGCATATCAATCGTCAGACTACAAAGTACCCATTAAGTTTGTAGATTCAAATCAAAAGCAAATTGAAGCGATATTGAAGCAACAGGTCAATAAAAAAACTCAATTGGTGATTGGCCCTTTAGCACGCCAAGATGTTGAAGCACTTGTAAAAGCAAAGCCTAAAGTCCGCGTGTTGGCTTTAAATGAAACGACGAGCCAAATTCCAAACGTCTGGCAGTACAGTCTATCAAAACGTGATGATGCTTTAGCACTCCAAAAAGTCTTCGAAAAAGACAAATTAGCGCAAGTGTTAGTGTTACGTCAGCCTGCAACAGAGGCTGAACATGAATTACTACTCATGTCCTTAATTAGTCAAAGTTCAGTGCCGATACAAGTGGTTGAACAACTCCCAACGAAGCTGGACAAAAATCAAGGGGTGCTGTTGTTAGGCAATAATGAATGGATAAACAGTCAAACAAAACTGCCTAAAGCAAAACTATATACCGTTGCCAATGCGATTGAAGCCACAAAGCCCATTCCTGTAGGGCTGAAATTTTGTGATGCACCTGCATTGCATGACGCGCGTTGGCCTGACCTGATCCGAGCTTATGAGGAAAATCCAGTAGATATGCCATATCAACGTCTTTTAGCTTTTGGCGGAGACACATGGCATATCGCAAAACAATATTTGCAAGAACCGAAATTAAAAAGCATTGAGTTTCAGGGGCGAACAGGGCTAATCAAAATTAGTCAAAATAATATTCAGCGTGTTCCTCACTGCTATGAGCGAAGTAAAAAAGGCATCGTTGCGATCTCACTTTAGGGATGAAACGATGCAGCTAAACTTAGAGCAGATGAATTTGGGACAGATGAATCTGGGGCAGTGGGCAGAACGGCAAGCGCTGCGTTTGGTTAAGCAGCAAGGCTATGTACAGGTGCAACAGAATTATCATAGTCGTTATGGTGAAATTGATTTGATCGTTGCACGTGGTCAAGAATTGGTGTTTATTGAAGTTAAAGCCCGTTCGAATACCCGCTATGCCCAAGCCATCGAAAGTATCTCTATTCACAAACAACGTAAGATGATGAAGACTGCGTTGCATTTTTTAAATGAACAGTCACATTTTCAAAATTATTATTGTCGCTTTGATGCAATTTGTTTTGATTTTTATCAACACTTTGCAAAAACACTACAGCAAGACTTTTCTAAATACCCGTATCATCAGCAATGGATTGAAAATGCTTTTACTTTTGATCAAGAGTTGATTAATCTTTGATAAAACAAACTGTGTAAACGCATAGAAAAATACGTGTGGAAATTTGAGGAGTCGTGCTGAGTGGTTAAGCGTATTGCAATAACGATGCTTTGTGTCGCAAGTTTATCTGGCTGTGCGAGTTTTATTTCGAATGGAACAGGATCAGCACCTGTAGGAACTGAAAGCGGCGCACGCTCATTGGGACAAGTTTTTATTGACTCTTCCATTGTTCGAACAGCAAAAATTAATTTATATAAATTAGATACTCGTTTTAAACAGTCACGTGTCAATATTGAAAGTTTTCATGGCAATGTCTTATTGACTGGGCAAGTGCCGGATAATCATTTAAAAGAATTGGCAGAAGAAAATGTCCGTTCAATGAGTGATGTCAAAACTGTACATAACTATATTACAGTGGGTAATCAGATCAGCTATAGCACCATCATGCAAGATACTGCGGTCACTGCGAATACCCGTGGTTTGATTATGAAAGCGCCTGTGGTATCTGACAGCAAAGTACACATTCATACTGAAGATGCTGTTCTTTATGTGATGGGCCGTTTAAACAGTGCGGAAATCACAGACTTAAATCAAATCTTGCAACAAGTGGGTAATGTAACGCGAATTGTCACTTTAATCGATAATATTGATCAGAACCCAAATCCACAGGCACGTTCAATTAACTCAAGTTACACCACACCTGCTGTAGGCAATGTGCAACCTGAAGTACAAACGCCTGTAGCGATAGATCCGGATGCTGTCGATCCAAATGCTCAATAAAATGTCGGAAATGATGCTGTAAAATATGAATCAATGGTCTCTGCGGCTTCAGCAAAAAATGGATTTGGCTAAATCTTTATACCGAAATTTTCGGTTATATGATTTTGGCAGTTATGCTTTAAATCGACTGACACCCAAACAAGGATATCATGTTCAAAACAATATCCCTTATGGTCTTAAAGCGCGCCATCGCCTAGATTTGTATCGCACGTCAGCACCTCGTCCGCAACGTCCACTCATAGTTTTTGTACATGGTGGTGCGTGGATGCATGGTGACAAAAAGGACTATGGATTCATTGGTGAGGCTTTTGCAAAAGAAGGCTTCGATGTTGCTGTCATCAATTACAATCTCGCACCTGAGTATATTTTTCCGGCTTCAATTGATGATCTTAGCCTTGCATTAAACTATTTGCAGGCAGTCTCAGCATAAGTTGCAGATTAAAGTGGAAAATGTGGTGTTAATGGGACATTCGGCAGGGGCATTTAATGTCATGTCTGCACTGTATCATCCGACGCCATATCAGCTGCAAGTGAAAGAGAATATTCGTGCAATTGTGGGATTGGCAGGGCCATATCATTTTGATTATAAGGGTGATCCGATTTGTGCAGATGCCTTTGATCAAAATGTACCGTATCAACAAGTGATGCCGTATTATTTTGTTGAGCACAATCAAGTGAAGCATTATCTATTCACTGCGGATAAAGACAATATCGTTGGCCATAGCAATAGTGAAGATTTTGATCGTCGATTAAAAGCCTCAGGCAACCATAGTCAATTGATTCAAATCCCTCGTGTTGGGCACATTACGATGATTGGTTCAGTTTCGAGTCTATTTAGTCGCTTCTTTAAAACCAAAGCTGAAATCATGCGTGTACTCGATGAAATTAGTCCACCTTAATGTCTTTGGTTAAATGATTGAAATAAAAACCGCCAAGTATGGCGTTTTTTTATTGCATGATTTATTTACTAAAAATAGCTACTTATAACCATGCTTCGGTGTCATCTGCAACAGCAGACCCATGGATGACATGCATAATCATCGAATGGGCGATACTTCCTTTGAACGGAATTTCAGGTAATGCATCAAATTTAAAGAAAGCCGCATCACTTATTTCTTCTTCTTGTAATTGAAGTTCACCTGAAGCATATTCTGCTTTAAAGGCGATCATTAAATTACTTGGGAAGGGCCAAGGTTGGCTTGCCAAATATTGAATATTTTTGACCTTCAGCCCAACTTCTTCTTCAGTTTCACGACGAACTGCTTCTTCTAGAGTTTCACCCACTTCAACAAAACCTGCGATCAATCCATACATGGCACGGACATTTTTTGCATTTTTTGCCAATAAAATTTCATCTTCGCCACGGGTAATGACGGTAATGACACAAGGATTGACACGAGGGTATTGGTGATAGCCGCAAGCAGGGCAAACCATGGCATATTCTGTGGCGTGGACTTTAGTTGCAGTACCGCAGTGGCTACAAAATTTATGATTACGGCGCCATTCTAAGAGTTGAATAGCACGGCTGGCTTGTTCAAATTGCTGTACATTCCAAAGTTGTAAAAGCTGACGAATAGGAATGAGTTGTAAGCCCTCAGGAATAGGCTCATTTTCAAGTAGGTCACGGGCAATCACTTGATCACCCGTGCCAATATTTAAATCACTTGCGAGTTGCTCAACTTCGGGAAGTTGAAAGTTTTCATCGACCAGCAATTGCTGTTGTTTGAAGATATACGCAAGTGATAATTTAGACATTAGGCTGCTGCTGATTTCAGTTTTTCGCTACTGTCCAATGCTACCTTAAACATGCCCTGTAAAACAGGTTGTTTGTTCTTTAAATTGTCAATCAACATATCTGCGCTTGCCAATGAATCTAATGCTTGATTCACTTCATTTGCTTCAATCGCAGTTGAAGACTCAACACGTTTCAAAATGAATTGAGCTGTTGAATTCAGCGCATTTTGAGCCGCATCTGCATTGAGGAACAACATCGCACCACCAATTTCACGGAATTGAGTTGCAGTCGCTTCAAGTTGTGTCAAATCTTGGTTTTGTAAATACTGAACCAAAGATTGGCTAGCAGCATCAATTAAAACCTTGGTCTCATTTAACAGAGCAGCGTGTGCTTCATCTAAACGGTCGAGTGAAATATTCATATTATTCACACGAAGTTGTAAGCGGCTAGAAGTGTGATGACGCTCAAGCACACCAATCGAGTTCATGGCAGACAAGATATTGTTCATCAACTGCTGGGCAAAGCTTTCATCTTGTAAAATCTCAGCATTACCTAATGACGCAGCTTGACGCGACAGGTCGTTATACGCTTCATTTAAGTTCAAGACTTTGAAAATATTTGCCAATTCGTTTAATTTCGCTTGAAGTTCTTGGGTTTTTTCAGGCGTCATATTTTGATAGTTAAATTCAATATCATTACGAATTTGCGTCATTTCAGTCGTAACCAATTCACCAATGGTATGCATGGTGTCGAAGTCAGGACCATATAAATGACGACTGAAAACTTGCAATTGGGTGTCGGTAAGAAGGTCTTCACCGATATTTAATTTGCCACGAATATGATGAGAAATGTCATCTTCTTGGCTAATGTTTAGACTTAAGACATTGGCTAAATCAGAAATGGATGCTTTAAAGCGCTCAGTTCCTGCAAAATATTGAGCCATATTGCGCTCAATGCTCACCAAGGTACGTAAGCGAGCATCGGTAATTAAGATTTGATCAATTTGATTAAACGCAACAAAAACCAAGTTCCAATATTGTTTGCTTGGATGTTTGTCTGAAAGACCTGCTAAATACGCACCGACCAATTTAATCGCTTGCAGATCCAGCTCAGTTTCTTCTTGTTTAATCAATTTATTCAACGCCAACTTATACAGACGGTGAACGTATTTTGATTTTTCAAGTGCAGGAGCTTGAGGTAGGTCAAAGTCAGGAGTAATACAATCGAGTAGGGACTCAATGTGTTGGCCTTCCGACGTTAGAGGTTTACCTAAAGATAGTTCTAGACGATTAAGACTGTCCAGCAGGAATTGTGGAATTTTAACTTCACGTAGGCAGATAAATTCGATGTAGCGTTTCAGCATGGTCGTGCCTTCGCTCAGTGCGATGACATCTTGAGTGTTAATTTGCGCAGGATTCCCCATGATCTTGCGCATTAACTCTGCTGAATATTGAGCGATTTTTGCCAAACTTGGCATATCAACTAAAGCTAGTACTTGAGCACATTGTTCAAATTGAATCAGTGCATCATCAATCCCGAAAGGTAAAGTTTGATCTTCAACTAAGGTGCTGACTGCTGATTCGACTAACTTGATTGAGTTATCAACCTCATTTTTTATTATCAGCAAAGCCGTTGGATCAAAATGGATAGAGGTTTGGTAAGACATGTATCTGCACCTTTCCTAGATGTTTTATCTTGTTTATTAACCGCCCCTTAAGGCGGCCCATGTTTATGGTTTTACTATAGCGTATGTAAGAATTGTTTATATACAAAAAGTAACACGAAATTTAGATTTTATTTCGCAAAAAGGCAAGGTGTACCATGTTTTTCTTCAAATTGTTTGACCCATGTCTCATGGGCTTCAAGTTCATCTGCTGAAGGTAAAATCACGGGTAAATCTATTTCAACAGCGGCGCGGGTTTGCGAACCATCTTCATTTTGCGAGTGGGTCAGGGCATCGATATCAAAGGATACCTGACCACCCGTCATTGCTAAGTATACGTCAGACAGAATTTCCGCATCGAGTAAGGCACCATGGAAGGTACGGTCACGTTGTGGAATTTCGTAACGACGCACTAATGCATCGAGTGAGTTTTTCTGGCCTGGATGCTTGGCTTTGGCCATAGCCAAGGTATCGGTGACTTCGCAAACTTCAGATAAGGCCACAAAACCGGCACGTTTGAACTCCATATCAAGGAAGTTCATATCGAAGGTTGCGTTATGCGCAATGATTTCTGCGCCTTTTAGATAGTCAAATAAGACATCAGCAATTTCAGCATACAGTGGTTTGTCTTTTAGAAAGTCATCACTGATTCCGTGAATATTTTCAGATTCACCGACAGGTTTTTGCGGGTTGATATAAATATGAATTGAGCTACCGGTCAGTTTGCGGTTAATCATTTCCACTGCACCGACTTCAATAATACGGTCGCCATCTTGGAAATAGAAACCTGTGGTTTCCGTATCCAAAATTAATTGTCGTGGGCCAGATACATCGACAGTTGCTGGTGTAATGACAATCATTGGATGGATTTCAGCAGCTTGCTTAGACTGTATAGGGGCAGCTTCATTCAACGCTGAAGCAGTGTCTGTTGCTTGTTGTTCTATCGTAATGTCATCAATCTGCTCTGCGTCAATAGCTGACTCGGCTGAGATTTCTTCTGCTTCATCCTCGCTATCAGCAAATTCAAGTCCAAATGGATCATTTAATAGCCAGTCAGGTTCAGCTTTTTTTTTAGGTGCTTCAGCTGTAGATGATGCCGCTTGTTTGATGTGTTCGAGGGTTTTTTCTGCGCCTAGATTGGCCAATTGATCGGCCATTTCATTTCCCGGATGGCCTGCATGCCCTTTAATCCAGTTCCATTCAATTTCCCGACCCTGACAAGTTGCATCCAGTAATTTCCACAGATCTGGATTTTTAACATCTTTCCAGTTTTTCTTTTTCCAACCATGAATCCACTCGGTAATGCCTTGTTTGACATAGTTAGAGTCTGTCCAAATAATCAGTTTTGCATCGGACGGACAGTGTTGAATGCCTTCAATTGCAGCAGTCAATTCCATACGGTTATTGGTGGTTTCAGCTTCGCCGCCGCAGAGTTTTTCTTCTCCAGTTTCACGGATGATATAGGCCCCCCAACCCCCTAAGCCAGGGTTGCCTTTACATGCACCATCAACATAAAGCGTGATTGTTTGAGACATAAATCAAATCCGGAGAAAAACGAGCATTCAGAACCGTATATTGTATAACGCAAATGACGGGGAGAAATCCATTTCTAGCGATTTTTTTAATTTCTTGTAACATTTATACTGAAATAGCGTTAAATTAACGCCTTGTGTCTGTATTCTGCTTCACTACAATGGCATATCTAAAAAATAAATTTTATATGAGTTGTCTGGATTTTTTTATGTATAAATCAACTGCGACTGTCTGGCAGCCTACGTTACCACAAATTTTTAAATTTACAGTCTTGGGTTCTGCGCTCGCAGCTCTTGGTCTGACGGGCTGTTCTTCATCGCAAACGACTAAGCAGAACTCAGCAAGTAAACAAGTTGGCTCAAACTTTCTCGATGCCAATAGTTTAGATTCACTCGAAGATTTACTTTCTGCAACAGACATGCGTGCCGTAGAAGGCGATCGCCTTTTAGTGCTGAAGCATGGTGATGTCTGGAAGCGTATGACTGTGGGTTTCAAAATGGATTTGAACCACTGGGATACGCGAATTGAAGCGCAGCGTGGTTGGTTTATCTCACGTCAACCATATATTGATCGTTTAAGTGCGCGTGCGTCCCGTTATTTATATCACACGGTTAAAGAAGCAGAACGTCGTGGTTTGCCGACTGAGTTGGCGTTATTACCAGTGATTGAAAGTTCTTATGACCCAGCAGCAACCTCAAGTGCAGCCGCAGCAGGCTTATGGCAATTTATTCCAAGTACTGGACGTATTTACGGCTTAAAACAAACCTCAATGTATGATGGTCGTCGTGACGTAGTGGAATCAACGCGTGCAGCTTATGAGTTTTTAGGTGCGCTACATAACCAGTTCGGTTCGTGGGAATTGGCTTTGGCTGCATATAATGCAGGGCCGGGCCGCATTCAACAGGCGATTAACCGTAACCGTGCGGCAGGTTTGCCAACGGATTATTGGTCACTAAAACTGCCCCAAGAAACCATGAACTATGTCCCACGTTTCTTGGCTGTTGCTCAAATTATTAAAAATCCAAGTGCCTATGGCGTAAGTTTGCCACCAATTGCCAACCGTCCACACTTTCGTGAAGTAGCTGTAGGGCCTGCAAATTTAAATGAAATTGCATCTATTACCGGTTTAAGCCGTGCAGAACTCTATGCACTAAACCCTGGTCATCGTGGCGATGTGATTGATAGCAGCAGCCCAATGCGGATTTTAATTCCTGCGGATGTGAGTCCATCAGTTGATGCACGTTTGAAAAAATTACAATCAGGTGGTTCATCAGGTTATTGGGCAAGTAATTCAACTTATAACTTACCAAAAAATAATGTTGAAATAACACCGTCACGTGTTACTCCGCCGGAATTAAATAGTAAAACTATTCAGCCCGCTAAAGTGACGCCACCTACGCTTAAAACACAGCCGACAGTGACAGCTTCTGCCAAACCACCTGTAGTCGCTGCAACGGTAACGCCGAGTGTTCCATCAGGAACGAAAGGCAAAACGCCAATAGGATCATCTGCTTTGGCTGCTTTTGCATCGAATAGTGATATTCCAAGTGCGCCGCGTATACCAGTCGCTGTAACACCTTCGACGCCTGTGAAAGCCGTGTCTGTCGAGCCACCACTCAGCGCAAATGAGCGTGAGCAAATCATGGCGGCTATTAAAGCCGAAGGTGAGACCAAAACAGTCGATGAGGTATTAAAACCAGTAGCGACTAAAGCAGAACAAGAAGAAGTCGTTCAGGAAATTAAAGCTATTGCGCCGAAAGGCACTGAAATTGTCGATCCTTATGATGGCAAGATTAAGTTGACTGCGATTCAGACCAGTCAGTCAATTGCAGACCAACAAGGTAAAGAACTGACGAAAGGGTTCTCTTACCCGAAAAGCGTGGCTGAAAATACAGGTGCAGATTCCGAAGAAGCCAAACGCAACCAAGGTAAAAATGTCATTCGTACAGATTCTGAAATTGTAGTTGTACCACCTAAAGGTAAACGCAGTACTTATACAGTTTTGGCGGGCGACACATTAGCGTTGATCGCGATGAAAAATGGCGTGAATTGGCGTGATATTGCAGCTTGGAACCAAATTTCGCCAGATTCGACCTTGTATGTCGGTACGACCATCTATTTATATGATGCGAAACCGATTGTGCAAAATAATGAAGAATCGAAAGCTAAGCCTATCGCAGATAGCTATGTGGTGAAAGCAAATGATAGTCTTACAGCTGTTGCGAGCCAATTTGGTTTAAGTACGAAGCAACTCGCCGACTACAATGGTTTAACCACCACGAGTGGTTTATATGTTGGACAGAAATTATCCCTAAAAGAAACGCCTGCATCGAAAGCAAAATTGGAAGCTGATAAGAAAGCCGCTCAAGTTGTCGAAAAACCTGCAAAAGTTCAAACCAAATCCTACACGGTAAAACGTGGTGAATATCTAAAACTCATTGCAGATCGTTATGCGCTGTCAAATCAAGAGTTGGCAGATTTAACAACTGGCTTAACAGCTGGCAGTAGCTTGATGGTGGGGCAAAAAATTAATGTGCCATTACAAGCTGTAGCAGAAGTTGAGAAGCTCGAAAGCAAAGTCGTGAATCGCATTGAAAATGTCAAAGTTGATCCTGCGTATAAAGTTGAAAGCTATAAAGTGCAGCGTGGTGATACGCTTTACAGCATTGCGACGCAGTCAAAGATCAGTTTGTCAGAATTGGCGAGTCTAAATGATATGTCGGTAAATAGTGGGCTGATGGCTGGGCAAAGCATTAAAGTTCCTGCAAGTTCAACTGTTCCGGATACATATGTGGTGCAGTCTGGCGATACACTGACGGGCATTGCTAGTCGCTATGATTTAGGCATGGACTATGTCGCAAATTTAAATGGTATAGAGCGTAGTTCTGGTCTACGCGTTGGGCAGAAATTAAAATTAACAGGTGATGTCGCACCGGTTAAAGTAGAAACCAAAGCTGAGGCGACCAAAATTGAAAGCAAAACCAATACACGAACGAATTCCGTTGATGCGACCGATATTCATGTGGTGAAATCAGGTGAAACATTGGGTGTGATTGCGAAGAAATATCATCTTCAATTACGTTATTTAGCTGAATTAAATGGCCTAAATACCAATAGTGCGATTCGTGTAGGGCAGCGTTTAAAAGTAGATGGTGAACTACCTGCTGATGTAGCTAGTAAAGCAACTGAAACCAAAAAAACGGAAGCTAAATCCTCTACGAGCAATGTGAGACCAGCAAATACTGAAAGCTATACTGTGAAATCAGGCGAGTCTTTAAATTCGATTGCTAGTCGGACAGGTTTAACTGTGGCAGCATTGGCTGAATTAAATAACTTGAACCCGCGTGCAGGACTGCGTGTCGGTCAAAATTTACAAGTCCCTAAAACTATTAGTGAATACCGTATTAAACGCGGCGATACATTGATTGGTTTAGCAAGCCGTTATGGACTTGATACATCAAAACTTGCTGAAATGAATGATATACAACCGTCTGCTCAGTTACGTATTGGTGAAGTCATTAAAGTACCGAATTAAGCAACGACTACAGGGAGTTGTCATTGATGTTGGTGTCGTTCAAATCAGCACATCAAGCTATTGGGATGTGTGTGCTTACTCTGTTCGGTCAAAGTGTGTGGTCTGCGATACAGACCACGCCTTATATTGCGATTCATAGCACACCCAAATATGACTCTGTCAAAGTCATGCCTTATGCCAATGCTTCTGCACCCAAAGGTGGATATTTAAGTACTTCATCAAATGGGACATTTGACAATTTAAACAGTATGAATGGTAAGGGCAGTGCGGCTGAGGGGGTAAATTATTTATTTGACTCCCTTATGGATAGCTCTTTAGATGAACCTGGCGTGATGTATCCATTATTAGCTGAGAAGGTAACGTTCGACCCCGATCATACTAATTTTGTCATTTATCACTTAAATCCAAAAGCACGATTTAGTGATGGTTCTGAACTCACAGCTGAAGATGTTAAATTTAGTTTTGATACTTTTCAGACCAAGTCAAATCCAGGTTTACAAATGTATTTGGCAGATTTAGATAAAACCCAAGTGTTATCTAAATATGAAGTCAAAATGACCTTTAAGTCGGGTAATAACGCTGAAATGCCATTAATATTGGCGCAAATGCCGATTTATTCCAAAAAAGATTGGGCAAAAAAAGATTTTACTAAAATTACCATGCAGCCGATTTTAGGTTCTGGCCCCTATTTACTTGATCGAATTGATTCTGGTCGTAGTATTAGTTTTAAGCGTAATCCTAATTATTGGGGACGTGATTTAGTGATTAATCGCGGACGATATAATTTTGATCATTTGAAATATGTCTATTACCGAAATTTAGATGTTGCTTTTGAAGGCTTTAAGTCTGGCCAATATACTTTGCATGAGGAATTTACAGCACGAAAATGGGTGACGGAATATAAGTTTCCGTCCATCACTGCAGGAATGGTGGTGAAGTATCGTGATAAGCATGAAAATCCAATTGCAACTCAAAGTTTTGTATTTAATACGCGTCGATCGCCTTTTAATGATATTCGTTTTCGGCAAGCTTTAACTTATGCGTATGATTTTGAGTGGCAAAATAAAGCTCTGTTTTATGGTCAATACCAGCGCTTACAAAGCTATTTTTCAAATAGTGAGTTAGAAGCAAAAGGGGTGCCATCAGATGCTGAAATGCAAATTTTAAAACCATTGTTAACGAAATTAACCCCTTTAGAGCGTAAAGGGGTGTTATCCAACTGGAAATATCCAGTTTCAGATGCTAGTGGATTTAATCGAAATAATTTATTGACTGCTCGTCAGCTATTAATAAATGCTGGTTATCGATTTAGAAATGGTCAATTATTAGACCGACATGGTCAAGCCATTCGTATTGAGTTTCTCATTCACCAAGATGGCTTACAGCGAACATTAATGCCTTTTGTGCGCAATATGAAACGCTTAGGTGTGACTGTAAATATTCGTCAAGTGGACGTGCCTCAATATATAGAACGGATGCGTTCTAAAGACTTTGATATGACAACAAATGTTATGCCACAGTCGCTCAATCCGGGTAATGAGCAAGCGCAATTTTGGGGAAGTGCATCGGCGGATCAGCCTGGTAATTACAACTATGCTGGCATTAAAAGTCCAATCATTGATGAGGTCATACAACAGGTGATTCGTGCACCAAATCGTGAACAATTGGTGGTGCGTACCAAAGTATTGGATCGATTATTAAGAGCTGGGTATTATCAAATTCCAACCTATGGTAAAGGTGAAAAATGGTTTGCGTATTGGAATATGTATCAACAGCCAAAAGTTAAACCAAAATTATCAACAGGTATTGATTATTGGTGGAGCAATGAAGCGCAATCGAAAAAAGTTGCAAACTATTTGCGCCAACAATAAATACTAATGAATGACAGGGAATGTTAAAGCAACATGGGCACATATATTTTAAAAAGATTGCTCCTGATTATTCCAACATTGTTTTTCATTTTACTGATTAACTTTGTCGTGATTCAGATTGCACCGGGAGGACCTGTTGAACAAGCCATACAGCAAGCTGAGTCCTTTCAAGGTATGGGAAACACAGGTGGTGGTGAAACTGCGACGACAGGCAGTAAATACCAAGGTGCTAAAGGCCTCAGTGAAGAAATGGTGGCAAAAATCGAAGCGCAATATGGTTTCGATAAACCATTATTCGAACGTTTTTGGCTCATGTTAAAGGGCTATGTAACGCTAGATTTTGGTACCAGTTTTTTTAAAGATAAGCCTGTGACCCAGCTGCTTTGGGAAAAGCTGCCTGTATCCTTATCCCTTGGCTTATGGAGTACCTTGCTGATCTATATGGTGTCTATTCCATTAGGCATTAAAAAAGCCCGTCAACATGGTCTGCTATTTGATAAAAGCACGTCTATTTTATTGGCTATAGGTTACGCCATTCCTGCTTTCGCCTTTGCCATTTTACTCATTGTCTTTTTTGCAGGTGGTTCATATTTTCAGTGGTTTCCTCTACAAGGTTTAGTTTCAGAGAATTTTGCTGAGTTAAGTGTGTTTGGCAAAATTGCAGATTATTTTTGGCATATGGCGTTGCCTTTGTTTGCTATGGTAATTGGTGGTTTTGCAGGCTTAACTTATCTGACCAAATACTCTTTTATGGAAGAGTTGAATAAGCAATATGTTCTTGCTGCTCGTTCTAAAGGTTTGACCGAAACACGTGTGCTGTATGGGCATGTATTTCGTAATGCAATGCTCATTGTCATTGCGGGGCTGCCAGAAGCCTTGATCGGCATCTTCTTTGTGGGAAATCTATTTATTGAAATTATTTTCAATCTAGATGGTCTGGGATTGTTGGGGTTTGAAGCCATCGTGCAGCGCGATTATCCAGTCATTTTCGGTACCTTGTTTATTTTTACCTTGATGGGGCTGATCTTAAGATTAATCAGTGATGTCATGTATCAAATGATTGATCCACGAATTAATTTTGATTCGCAGGGGGCAAAATAATGTCTCCGATCATGCAAGCACGTTTTCAACGTTTTAAAGAAAATAAATTAGGCTTTACATGCTTTATCAGTTTTGCCTTGATTTTTATGTTGTCTCTAGCTGTCGAGTTTATTGCCAATGATAAACCGCTCTTGGTCAAATACGATGATTCTTTATATGTGCCCGTATTGAAAAGTTATCCAGAAACCGCTTTCGGTGGGATATTTGAAACTGAGGCAGATTATAAAGATCCTGTTGTTCAGCAACTGATAGAAGATAAAGGCTGGGCGGTTTGGCCACTGATTAAATTTTCCTATCAAACACCGAATTTAGAACTGGCTGTGCCCGTACCATCTGCACCAACTGCACAAAATTGGCTCGGTACCGATGACCAAGGGCGTGATGTGCTCGCACGTATTTTATATGGATTACGTGTGTCGCTCCTGTTTGGTTTTGCATTAACTTTTGCTTCAGCCATATTGGGCATCATCGTTGGGGCGATACAGGGCTATTATGGTGGGTGGATAGACCTCATTGGTCAACGGATTTTAGAAGTCTGGGGTGGACTCCCGATGCTATTCATGGTGATGATTTTGGTCAGCATGTTTACGCCGAGTGTGTATTGGCTCTTTGTCATTATGCTGTTGTTTGGCTGGCCCACTTTAGTTGGCTTGGTTCGTGCGGAGTTTTTGCGGGCGCGTAATTTTGACTATGTACGTGCAGCACGGAGTCTTGGTGTTACAGATAGCACCATTATTTTTCGGCATATCTTACCAAATGCGATGAGTTCCAGTCTTTCACAGCTACCTTTCATGCTTACGGCAAATATTACAGCACTGACAGCCTTAGATTTCTTAGGGTATGGCTTACCGCCTGATGCCGCGTCATTAGGTGAGTTATTGCTTCAAGGGAAAAACAATCTGAATGCACCTTGGCTTGCCTTATCGGGGTTCTTTACATTAGCGATCGTGCTGTCTTTATTGATTTACATTGGGGAGGCGACACGTGATGCATTCGATCCTAGACGTCAATAATCATCAAGTTAATGTACCTCCCATCGTGTTAGAAGTGGAACATTTACATATTTCCCATGCAGCACAGGTCTTGGTTGAAGACCTGAAATTTAATTTGCATGCAGGTGAAACGATAGCCATTGTTGGTGAAAGCGGTTCTGGTAAATCGATTAGCAGCCTAGCTATACTCGGTTTGTTGCCAAGTGATCTGCAGGTCACAGGGAGCGTCAGCCTTAACGGACAAGCAATACTTGGACTGAGTCCTGAGCAGCATCGAAACATTCGTGGGCAGAAAATTGCCATGATTTTTCAAGAGCCGATGACGGCCTTAAATCCCTTACATCGGGTGGAAAAGATTGTTGGTGAGTCACTGTTGTTACAGGGATGGTCGAAGGCAAAAACTCGGCAGCGGGTTATAGAATTATTAAATGATGTGGGTATTCCTGATGCTGAAGATAAATTAAGACACTATCCACATGAGTTATCAGGCGGGCAGCGTCAACGTGTCATGATTGCCATGGCATTGGCCTTAGATCCTGATATTTTAATCGCTGATGAGCCAACCACGGCTTTAGATGTCACATTGCAAGCGCAAATCTTAAATTTATTAAAGTCGCTACAACAGCAGCGTAATATGGCGATGATATTAATTAGCCATGACCTGAATTTGGTCAAGCGCTATGCCGAACATGTGATTGTGATGAATCGTGGTCAAGTGGTGGAGCAAGGTAATGTTCAGGAAATTTTTGAGCAACCGAAGCAGGCGTATACCCAAAATTTATTAGACCATGATTTTGGTAAAGCAATACAGGTTTCGCAAACTCAAAAACTTTTAGAATTACGCCAGTTAGGAGTGAAATTCCCAGTCAAACAAGGCTTATTGAACCGCATCAAAAATTATGTCGTTGCTGTAGAAGCTTTGGATTTAACAGTGGCTGAAGGTGAGTCGATCGGTATTGTTGGTGAGAGTGGTTCAGGGAAAAGCTCTTTAGCACTGGCTATTGCTCGGCTCATAGAAAGTGAGGGTGAAATTATGTTAAATCAACACGCCATCAATCAACTTTCAGAAAAACAGCTCAGACCTTTACGTCGTGAATTTCAAATCGTCTTTCAAGATCCATTCAGTAGTTTAAATCCACGGCTCAATGTAGAGCAAACCATTGGCGAAGGTCTGGCCTTACAGCATTTATCTGCAAATGAAATTGCACAGCGTATAGATGAAGCATTGCAGAAAGTCGAATTAGCCACCTCATTTAAGCAGCGTTATCCACATGAATTATCAGGTGGGCAACGGCAGAGAGTCGCCTTAGCGCGTGCGTTGATATTACGTCCTAAATTATTGATACTCGATGAACCCACATCGGCACTAGATCGGACGACACAAAAAGCCATCGTGAAGCTACTACGTCGCTTGCAGCAAGAATATAATATGAGTTATTTATTTATCAGTCACGATTTACACGTGGTCAAAGCCTTGTGTCAAAAAGTGTTGGTACTGCGACATGCCAAAGTCTTGGAGTTTCAAGACACCGCAGATCTATTTGCACGACCACAAACGGACTATACCCGTAAATTAATTGAAGCCAGCCAATACTAAAATCAAACTTATGGATATTTTGACAAGTGTCATTGTCAAAATATCCTTGACCTTTAGAAAATAATACTTAGAGTAAATACTCAGGACTTATTATTTCATTTTGGACAATGCCATGAGCCATTTAGCTGAAAGCTTTAAAATTCGTAATACCACGTTTAAAAATCGCATCATCAAAGGTGCAATGAGTGAAGCATTGGCCAATACCGCAGGCCAACCCAATCACTTACATTTTGGGTTATATGAAGCTTGGGCGAAGGGTGGTTTAGGCTGTGCCATTACGGGTAATGTCATGGTGGATTTTCGTGCTAAAAATGAGCCTGGAGTTGTTGTCGCTGAAACTGAGCGAGATTTAGCACAGTTAACACAGTGGGCTGAGCTAGGCAAGAAGCACGGCATGGTGCAATTGGTTCAACTTTCACATCCTGGCCGTCAATGTCCTAAAGGTTTAAATAAAGAAACGGTTGCACCGTCTGCTGTGCCATTTAGTCCGATGTTAGCCACAACGTTTGGAACACCGCGCGAACTTCGTGAAGATGAAATTTTAGATATCATTCAGCGTTTTGCACGTGCCGCACACATTTGTGAAAAGGCAGGCTTCGAAGGCGTGCAATTGCATGGTGCGCATGGTTATTTAATTAGTCAGTTTTTGTCGCCACTGACCAATAAACGTCAAGATCAGTGGGGCGGTTCAAATGAAAATCGCATGCGCTTTTTGCTTGAAATCTATAAGGCAGTTCGTGCAGCGACGACCGATGATTTTATCATTTCGGTCAAACTGAATTCTGCTGATTTCCAACGCGGCGGAATTAGCGAAGCAGATGTGATTGAGGTCTTTAAAGCAATAGATGCAGCAGGGATTGATATGATTGAAATCTCGGGCGGTTCCTATGAAGCGCCAGCGATGGCGGGTGCTAAAGAAGAAAAACGTAAAGCCAGTACCATTGCTCGTGAAGCTTATTTCCTCGATTTTGCGGACAATATCCGTAAAGAAGTGAAATGCGCATTAATGGTTACCGGCGGGTTTAGAACCGTGCAAGGCATGAATGCTGCACTAGACAGTGGAGCTTGTGATTTTATTGGTATTGCACGTCCTTTCGCTGTAGAAGTCGATTTGGCTGATCGTTTATTGGCGGGGCAGGATGTTCGTTACGGTGTGGACAAAATTAAAACTGGCATACCGATGATTGATAAAATGGCGATTATGGAAATTATTTGGTATGCCGCTCAGTTTAAATCGATTGGTGAAGGCAAACAGCCAAATCCTAAACTTTCACCCTTAAAAGTGTTTTTTAAATATCTTAAAGGAAATTTAACAGCGGTCATTAAAGGGCAAGTCAATTCACGTAAGTCGGCTTAATCAATCATTGAATTTTT
The DNA here is from genome assembly GCF_003268405.1 of Acinetobacter sp. CFCC 11171. Lineage (NCBI taxonomy): Bacteria > Pseudomonadati > Pseudomonadota > Gammaproteobacteria > Moraxellales > Moraxellaceae > Acinetobacter > Acinetobacter sp. CFCC 11171. The sequence goes on from NZ_LQXP01000041.1 coordinate 30,686, forward strand.
AGAATCAGGGCAACCGACATATATTCATGTTATGGTTGCCTTCATTCATATCAATATTGCTTACAATAAAAATGTCTAAAATTTTAATATTAATAGTTATTCTTTGTGGGCTCAGTTCAGCCCTCTATGCCCAGTCTGTATTTCAGACGGGGGATATCATTTTTCATATCTCAAAGTCACAACAAAGTTTAAGCATTCAAAAGGCCACACATTCGCCCTATAGTCACATGGGCATGATCGTAAATAAAAATAACCAAACCTGGGTGCTTGAAGCTATTCAACCTGTGCAATATACCGCTTTAAATCAATGGATCGCACGTGGGGAGAATGCTCACTATGTGGTGAAAAGGCTCAAACAACCCTTAAATGTGCAGCAGAAAACGAAGCTGGTGCAACATGCGGAAAAGTACTTGGGCAAACCCTATGATATATATTTTGAATGGGATGACCGTGCAATTTACTGTTCTGAAATTGTTTGGAAAGCTTATCAGCATGCTTTAGGAATCGAACTTTCTCCATTACAACAACTGAAACAATTTGATTTAAAACAATATGAAGTGCAGCGCCTAATGCGGCAGCGCTATGGTCAAAATATTCCGCTAAATGAGCAGGTGATTGCCCCTAAGGCCATTTATGATTCAAAACTTTTAAAAGAAATATTTAGAAATTAAGGCAATAAAAAAGCCCAAGTCGCAATGCTTGAGCTTTTTAATGAGTGGTTAAAACCAACTCGAATA